>JAOPWA010000104.1 GCA_025965915.1 Dactylosporangium sp.
CCAGGTGGTCCAGCGGCACCACGCTCTTGTGCTGCAGTTCCTCTGCCCGATCGCGGATCGCGCCCATCCCCTGGATACCGACGGTGCCGACCGCGACCGCGACCAGGGCCAGCAGGGCGACTGCCGACAAGATTTTGGTGCGGACGCTGAGGTCGCCGAACCGGTTTCCGAGGGAGGGCCGTCGGCCACCGCGGGCTTCCCCGCGCGGCGTGCCTTCTGGGATGAGGGATGGAGCGGACATGCGGCCTCACAATCGACCTTGGGTGTCGCGGGCCGTCGCGGCCCGCATCACGTGACCTCAGGCCTATCGGTCGACGGCTTGCCCAGCGAAGTGCAATCCGCCACAAGATAGTAAATTTTGGACGCGGCCTGGAGCTACTTGCCGGTCGGGTTCCGGTGCAGCACCCGTACGGACATCACCAACGCCGCGAAGCCGCCGACGAGCCAGAGGCCCTGGACCACGAAGGGCTCGACCTGCTGGGTGTGACGGAAGTACGCCGCGTTGTGAAGGAATGCTGACCGTCGCGCCGGACGGCATGAAACGGCCGACGAAGGCGTACAGCGACGGCAGGAGAGCTGGCGCGACAGCCCCTCCCGACCAGGCGTTTCCGAACGTGATGAACATCAGCCAGGTCGGGATGATCGCCCAACGTCCGAACAGGACGAGCATCGTGGAGTTGAAGAGGGCCGCTACGGCGATCTGGGCGGCCAGTGCGGCCCACAGTTCGGGGAACGGCGCGGGTAACGCATGGATGAGCGGGCCCGTGACCAGCGTAAGCGCGAGCCCGCCGACGACGGCGAGGACGCCGATGAATGCCAGCCAGGCGCGCAGCGACAGCCCCGACGCGTGCTGGCGTATTTGGAACATCGACACGAACCCCAAAACCGTGGCGGCGATGGTGACGTAAAAGGAGACCAGGCCCAACGGGTCATTGGGCGGCAGCGGACGTACATCGACGACGCGCAGCGGAGGCGCCGACTCCGGCGCGAGTTGCTCGTTCACCTGCTCAGCGGCCCGCTGGAGCACGAGAGCGCGGAATTTGAGTCCGCCGCCCGTCACCTCCTCGAGCTCGTCCACGAGGGCGGGCTCACGCGCCGGGTCGCCGACGAGCCCGGTCCGTACGTGGCGGGGTACCGGCCGGCCGAGCGCCAGGCTGTAGGAGGCGACGAACAGCGACGCCATCGCCGTGCCGATCAGGATGATGACCAGCGCGGCACGGTACGCCTCCCGGGCGGTCGGGTCGTTCACCCGTCGTGCACGCCCACGCTCAAACCGAACATGCCGGCGAAGATCGCGAAGCGGTGCAACAAGAGCCCTGCAACGAGGGCCCTGCAACAAGAGCCCTGCAACGCAGCGCAAACCGAATAGCACCGGGTCACCACCCGCGCTGGTCCAAGCTGGGCCAGTGACCAGGATGAGCAACCGGCCGCTGCGGGTGTGGCTCGCGCTCGGCCTGTTGACTGTCGTCGTCTACTTTCTACTGCCGCCCCACCACTGGTACGGCGACCTGGTCTACGAAGTCATCGGGGTGATGTCCTCGGCGGTCATCGTGGCAGGCGTCCGTCGGCACCGGCCGGCCCGGCAGCGCATCTGGTACTGCATCGCCGTCGGTCAGTTGATCTGGGTCCTAGGCGACATGACCTTCACGGTCTACAACTACGTGCTGCACCGTGAGCCGTTTCCATCGCCTGCCGACGGCTTCTACCTGGGCGCGTACCCGGTGGTCATCGCAGGGCTGTTCATTCTCGTCCGCGGCCGCACCTCCGGCCGTGACCGGGCGGGCCTGATCGACGCCTGCATCGTCGCCACCGGACTCGGTCTGCTGTGCTGGGCCTTCCTGATGCGGCCGATCGTCGAGGATTCGTCACTGTCCCCGGTGGCGGGGGTTATCTCGCTGGCCTACCCAGCCCTCGATGTGGTGATGATCGCGATGATCGCGCGGTTGTTCACCGGCCCCGGCGCACGCACCCCGAGCTACCGGTTCCTGATGGCCGCGGCGGTGCTGATGGCAGGCTCCGACATCATCTTCTCGGTTCTCACCGCGTTCTTCAGCTACCAGGGCGGGGCGGTCGACGTCGGCTGGCTGCTGTCCTACCTCATGTGGGGGGCAGCCGCCCTCCACCCGTCCATGCGCTCACTGTCGGAGCCGGCCACGGACCTCGTCGCCAGGTTGACCCGACCCCGGCTCGCGCTGCTCGCCGCGGCCTCACTGCTCGCCCCCGGCCTGCTGCTCGTACAGGGGCTGCACGACCCGCGCCACGTCGACTGGATCGCGAACGGCGTCGGTGCCGTCGTGCTGTTCCTGCTCGTTCTTGTTCGCATGTCCGGTCTCGTGTCGCAGGTACAGGAGCAGGCCGTCCGCGACGAACTGACCCGGCTCGGCAACCGGCGGCTCCTGCACCGGCACACGGAGGAGGCGCTGGGCCGCCTCGCCCCCGACACCGTGCACGTGGCGCTCATCGACCTGGACGACTTCAAGACCGTCAACGACCGGCTAGGCCACCACGTCGGCGATGATCTACTCACCGCCGTGGCAGCCCGGCTTACCGAGGTCACCGATCCAGGCACCGTCGTCGTTCGCCTCGGAGGCGACGAGTTCGCGATGTTGCTCGCGCCGGCGTCGTTGTCCGAAGCCGACGCCACGGTGCGGCGGGTGGCGGAGGAGCTACGCCGCCCCCTGCACGCCGGCGAGCACGAGCTGCTGATGCGAGCCAGCATCGGAGTCACCGACGCGATCGACGCGCAGGAGCCGCGCGAGTTGCTGCGCCGGGCCGACGTGGCGATGTATGCCGCGAAGGATCAGGGCAAGCAGCGCGTCGCGCGCTACGAATCCCAGATGGACCTCCACTCCGTCGAGGAGGCCCGCCTCGGTGCGCAACTTCGGCATGCCATCGACGCCGGCGAGATGCACCTGGTCTACCAGCCGATCGTCGAGCTTCCGCACGGCGGCATCGTCGGCACCGAGGCGTTGGTGCGGTGGCAGCACCCGGAGCACGGAGTCGTGTCCCCGGGTCTCTTCATACCGGTCGCCGAACGCAACGGCCTCATCGTCCCGCTCGGCGACTGGATTCTGCGCGAGGCATGCCGGCAGGCTTCTCTGTGGCAGGACACCCCCGGCGCGCAGAACCTGCGCAGGATCTCGGTGAACGTGTCGGCACGGCAGTTGCGCGAGCCGGACTTCGCCGCCACCGTCGCCGGGATTCTGCGCGACAACGGGTTGGAGCCGTCCCGACTTGTGGTGGAGGTGACCGAGACCGCGGTCTTCGACGGAGGTGCGGCCCTGGATTCGGTGTGGGCACTGCACCGTCTCGGCGTCACCATCGCACTGGACGACTTCGGCACCGGACATTCCTCATTGGGATTGCTTCGCACCTGCCCGACGGACATCCTCAAAGTCGACAAGAGCTTCGTCGACGAGGTCGGCGACGGCGGCGACCAGGATGTCATCGCCGCGGCGCTGATCCAGATCGCCAGTGGCCTGCACCTGCAGGCGATAGCCGAGGGCGTGGAGACCTGCGCCCAGGCCGAGCACCTGCACCGTCTCGGATACCGCTACGCACAGGGCTACTACTTCGCCCGTCCCATGCCCGCCACGGCGATCATCGAGCTGCTGAGGGCGACGACGCCGAGGGTGACCGGTAGCCTCCTGGCGCCGTCGCCGTAGTTGCTGGGCCGCCGTAGTTGCGCCGTCACTGACACCGTGGAGCGGATTGCGCGATGTAGCAGGCGCCAGCTCCGCTAGGGAACCTCGGTCACCGTGGCGACCGGCGCGTTGTCCCGCCAGGAGACCTCCAGCTTGGAGGCGCGCATGATCGTCGTGAAACTGACGCTGAGTGGGTTGCTGCCGGCGGGCGTGACCGACATGACGTACCCGGGTCGCGGGGTGGCGGAGACCAGTTCCACGGCGCCGTGACCGGCCCGGACCGTCGCGTCTCCGCCGGTCAGCCGGAACTGGCGCACATACTGCCCGTCACCGGTCGCGGTCCACCCTTCCAGTCCGGGTACCGGCAGCGAAGCGGCCACGCTGGGCGAAGCTGGTCGCGGTGGCTGGCGGGGCGAGCGGGAAACCGAGGCGCTCGGGTTCGGCCCGACGCTGCGCGTACCCGGTGCGGGGCTCCCCGGCAACCGTAGGGCCGGGGTCTGGAGTGGTGCCTGGGAGCCGGCGACGGGAAAGGCGACGAGGCGCTCGGGCACGGCGGCGTCCAGAACCTGGCGCACGCCGAACCAGGACACGCTGATCCCCACCCCGGTCGCCACGACCCACGTAGCGATCGCTTTCGCTGTTTTGGGCCCGCCGCGCATGGCCGTCATCCTCGCATCTCGGTACGGTGCCGTGCATGCCCACGGTGCTACTGGTCGAGGACGACAGCATGATCCGCACCGCGCTGGTCAAGGCCCTCACGAATGCGGGTCACGTGGTGAGCGCGGTCGGTACCGCGATGGACGCGCTACGTGAGGTGGCCGTACGGCCACCCGACGTGGTCGTACTCGATCTGGGGCTGCCCGACGTGGACGGTGCCTCCGCGTTGCGGATGATGCGTGGCGACAGTGATGTCCCCATCATCATCGCGACCGCGCGGACCGGTGAGAACAACATCATCCGATTGCTGAACGCCGGCGCGGACGACTACCTCACCAAGCCGTTCTCCGGCGAGCATCTGCTGGCCCGGATCTCGGCGGTGCTGCGCCGTCGGGGTAGTTTCGCGGGTGCCCCGGCCGCCATCGAGGTCGGCCCGCTGCGCATCGACCTGGCCCGCCGCGCGGCGACCCTCGACGGGAGGCCGCTCGACCTCAACCGCAAGGAGTTCGACCTGTTGGCCTACCTTGCGGCCCGGCGTGACCACCTGGTGACCCGGCAGGAACTGATCGAGGAGGTGTGGCGGCAGCCGTACCGGGGCTCCGAGCAGACGGTGGACGTCCACATCTCATGGCTGCGTCGCAAGCTCGGCGAGACGGCCGCGAAGCCCCGGTTCCTGCGGGTCATGCGGGGCGTGGGCATCATGCTGGTGGACCCGCTATGAGATGGGCGCTCAACCGGGTGGCGCTGGCCACCACGTCCATGGTCTCCCTGGCATTTCTCGTACCACTGTGGATGCTGGTCGGGCAGATAGCCCCCGAGCGTGCCCTCGCCGACGCCAGGCAGCAGGCCTCCGCCATGGTCGCCGCGCTGACCGTCACCGATGACCGCGTCGCGCTGTCGGAGGCGGCGGCGAGTACCGACGCCGGTGCCGCGGGCCGGCTGGCACTGCACATACCGGAGGGCCCGCCGGTGGGGACGGCCCACGTGAGCGACGGCGAAGTGGGCGTGGTGGCCCAGAGCCGGCACGCGGCGGTCCGCACTGTCCCCGGCGGCATCGCATATCTACAGCCGGTCGCGGTTCGCGGGGACCGCCTCGCCGTGATCGAGGTCTTCGTGCCGCGGGCCGCCCTTCGCCGTGGCGTCCACAATGCCTGGCTGGCGCTCAGCGCTGTCGCGCTGGCTCTGGTCGCCGGTTCGGTGCTGGTCGCCGACCGCCTCGGCGCGCGGATCGTCGCCGCCACCCGGAACCTGGCCGCCGCCACCCGAAGCCTGGGCCGCGACGACCTGGCGGTCCGGGTCACCCCGGATGGTCCGCCGGAGTTGGCCGAGGTGGGCCGGTCGTTCAACGCGATGGCGGATCGGATGGTCGGTCTGCTGCGCGCCGAACGGGAACTCGCCGCCGACCTGTCACACCGGCTGCGCACGCCGTTGACCGCCCTGCGCCTGGAACTGGAGACGTGTGACGAACGGCCGGACGTGGAGCGGATCCGCCGCGCGGTGGGGATGCTCTCCGAGGAGGTCGACGGCATCATCCGTACGGCGCTGGAGCCGCTGTCGGAGCGTACCGCCGAACGGTGTGATCTGACCGAGGTGCTCACCGACCGACTGGCGTTCTGGTCGGTGCTGGCCGAGGACCATGGGCGCGCGTGGACTGTGCTGGGTGACTCCACGCCGCTGTGGGTACCGGTGCCGCGGGACGAGGCGGAGGCGGCTGTCGACGCCCTGATCGGCAACGTCTTCCATCACACCCCGGAGGGCACGGCGTTTCGCGCGGGGGTGACCGGGTCGACCCTCGTCGTCGAGGACGACGGCCCGGGCATCGACGACCCGTACCGGGCGTTGCAGCGGGGGACCAGCTCAGGTGGGTCGACGGGGCTGGGGCTCGACATTGTCCGCAGGCTCGCCGCGACGTCTGGCGGTACCGTCCTCGTCACCCGTGGCCAAGGCGGCGGGGCACGCATCGAGGTGCACCTTAAATCAACCTCCGACGTTCCCTAAGAGCACCTTAAACGATCTTGAATTCAATATCGGTGCCCATAACTTCTTTCGCATGAGACCCAGAATTGTCCTGACCCTCGTAGGTGCTGCGGCGCTGCTCGTCGCCGCCGGAGTGGCGGTCCGGGTCGCATCGGCCGACAAGCCTTCGGAGTTCACGGCGGAGTACACGCAGACGGCCGTCTGGGACGGCGGATTGATCGGTAGCTTCACCGTCAGTAACCCCTCGAACCGGCTCGCCTCCGACTGGAAAATCTCGTTCAGCCTTCCCGACGACACCAGACTCGCCGGCGTGTGGAACGGGGAACTGTTCCCGTCCGATGCCAGATACGTCATCAAGCCGACCCGGCAGACCAGGACCGTCGGAGCGCACGGGTCGGTCACCGTCGGGCTCACCGCGGTCGTCGGCCACCCCGTCGTGCCGAGCAGATGCACCATCAACGGCAAGAGCTGCAAGGTTGCCGTGACGACCGCGGGGCTTGCCGCCGCACCGGGCGGGGCGACCGACCAGTTCGGTGCCGCAACGCCGGACGCGTCGGCCGGGTCGACGTCGGACAGATCCGCGGGCGCCCTGGGTGTGCGCGGGCGTGCGAAGCCGGACGCGCGTCAGGTCCCGGAGCCGGCGACTCCTTCACCTACGACGAGCTTCGCGCCGTCCGTGAACGTGACCAACGCCAACCGGCCGACACTCTCCACCATCGCCGAAGTCAGCGGCGCGAGGACGCTGACACTGGTCTCGGCTCTTCCCGCGGCCGCCGGCCGCTGCGACCTGAAGTGGGGTGGCGCGGTCGAGCCGAAGGCGTACGCCAAGGAGATCGCCGACGCGCTCAATTCCGACATCGGACTCATCGCGTCCATCGGGGCCACGAATGGCATGGATCTCGCGCACGCCTGCGGGAATGTGGACGCCCTGCAGGCGCAGGTCAAGAAGATCCTCGACCTCGGCCTGCGGTCCGTCGACTTCACGATCGGGGAAGCGTCGCTCGCAGACAGTACGGCGAACACCCGGCTCGCCCAACTGGTCGTACGGCTCAGGGCCGAGTACCCGGGGCTGACCATCTCGTACACGCTGCCCACAGCTGTGTCCGGCGGTTCCCTGGCCACTGCGGAGTCGATCGCGCGGCCGCTGGTGACGGCCAAGAACGCCGGTGCCGTCATCGACCGGGTCAACCTTCTGCCCGTCGACGTGGCCGCGCCGCTCGACGTGCTGAAGCCCCTCCTCGGTCGGGTCCGGACCGCTGACATGGTCGATTCGCTCCTCACCGCGGCCACCGGGGTCCACGACCAGATCATGAAGATCCAGGGAGTGGACGCGGCGACGGCCTGGCGGATGCTCGGCAACATCCCGGTCATCGGCGGCGGCGACCTTGTCGACAAGTCGTCGCAGTTGGTCGGCAGCGTGGGCAGGCTGGCCGACTTCGCCAAGTCCAAGGGGCTGGGCCTGGTCGGCTTCCTGACCCTCAACACCGGCCAGACCTGCCTGGGCGGCATCGTCGGTCAGCTCCTCTCGCTGCCCGCTGTACCACTGCTGAGCTGCGTTGACTCAACCGCCCTGGCGAGCTTCTTCACCATCACCGACAGCTTCAACCGCGCATTGCGCTAGGGGGAAGAACCCCCGCTGCCCCGCCCGATCCCTCCTCCCGGGCGGGGCAGCGGGACAGCACCGGCTACGAGAGCTTTACGGGCTCGGGGGGTCAGTGGGGGCCGCCACCTCGCGGGGCGGCCCCCACTGCGGGCCAGATTGACCACGTACTGTCCATTAGCGACGGTCGCGTAGGTCGCTTTCATGTATAGGTGGCCGTCAATGCCATGAGTGAGGTCGGAGTGCGGGTGTCAACCGTCTGGTGGCTCGCCGCCACTGCTGCCACAGGTCCTCTATGGACCGCATCAGCCGAGAGGTCAAGTAGCGCGTCATCCGATCGGCCCGTAGCCGTCGCGCTCCCGTTCGAAGATTGTTGTTGCTCGGGCGGTGTCTCCCGATTGGCGGTACGTTGAGAAGGCCAATTCTGTACAGAAGGGACATAGGGATATCTTGTCCAAAAGACGGATTCAATCGGTTCGTGCGGGTGTCGCTGTGCTCGCCTGCAGCCTCTTCCTGATCACGGCAGTGCGGCCAGCACGGGCAGCGGACGTCGTTCCCGACGGCGGAGGGCGAGCACACGCCGGCACGGCGCCGGGTGTGCAGGCCAAGGCTCAGGGGCAGCCCCAGGCCGCAGCCTCGGGGCCCACCTACGCCGTGCAGGGTATCGACGTTTCCAGCCACGACCATTCCAGCGGGCCGATCGACTGGTACGGGGTGGCGGCAGGTGGCGTGCAGTTCGCCTATGTCAAGGCGACGGAGGGACAGAGCTATGTCAATCCGTACTTCCACGACGACTACAACACGGCCAAATCCGTCGGCATCCTCACCGGCGCGTACGTGTTCGCTCGTCCCGACCAGCGAGACCCGGTCGGGGAGGCGAACTACTTCATCAACCACGCGGAGTGGGTCAACGACTCCCGCACGCTGATCCCGTTCCTGGACATCGAGTGGCCCTACGGGTCGCTCGGCCTGCCGGCCTGCTGGGGGCTGAGCGTCCCGGAGATGGTCAGCTACCTCCGTACCTTCGTCGATACGGTCCGTGCGCGCACGGGCCGCGACATGATGATCTACACCAATACGAACTGGTGGAACCCCTGTACAGGCAACAACACATCTTTCGGCGCCAACCCGCTCGACATCGCCGGTTACACGAGCAATCCGCCGCCGCTGCCCAGCGGATGGACCAACTACGCCATCTGGCAGTACGCGGCCGGCAATCCCTCGGTCGCCGGTAACCACGACAAGGACGCGTTCAACGGCGACTACCCGGCGCTCACCGCACTGGCGGGCGACGTCCCTGCCATCTCCGCTCCGATCAGTCTCATGGCCCAGGTCAACGGCCGCTATGTGACGGCCGAGCGCGGCGGGGCCATGCCGTTGATCGCCAACCGGACCGGGCCCGGTGTATGGGAGCAATTCGACCTGGTCGACGCGGGTGGTGGGTACATCGGGCTGCGTTCACGCGCCAACGGCCGATACGTCACGGCGGAGAACGCCGGAGCGTCGCCGTTGATCGCCAACCGGTCTGTGATCGGGCTATGGGAGCAGTTCCAGATCATCGACAATTTCGACGGCACCGTCAGCCTGTTGGCGAAGGTCAACGGCCGCTATGTGACGGCCGAGCACGCCGGGGCCCTGCCGTTGATCGCCAACCGCGTGGCGAACGGTCCGTGGGAGCGTTTTCAGAAATTCGGCGCACCGCGGGTGGTGAGCCTGCTCGCGCAGGTCAACGGCCGATACGTCACGGCGGAGAACGCCGGAGCGTCGCCGTTGATCGCCAACCGGGCCTCGATCGGTGAGTGGGAGCATTTTGACCTGGTCCCAACGAGCGGCTGGTTCCTCGCGCTGCGCTCGCGGATCAACGGCCGCTATGTGACGGCCGAGCGCGGCGGAGCGTTGCCCCTGATCGCCAATCGCATGGTGATCGGCACGTGGGAGACATTCCAGATCATCAACAATCCAGACGACGGCACCATCAGCCTGATCTCGTCCGCCAATGGCCGCTACGTCACGGCCGAGCACGCCGGGGCCTCTCCGTTGATCGCGAACCGTCAGAATATCGGGGTCTGGGAGCGGTTCAGGATTAGCTGACCTGCTCGTTAGCGCGCCGCAGGGCCGGGGATCGTCGATCCCCGGCCCTGCGGCGTCAGACCTCGGTCGACCCGGAGTGGTCGCCGACGGTGCAGTCACGACCGGCGTGTTTGGCGATGTAGAGGTTATGGTCGGCCCGCCGGAGCAGTGCCGACTGGCTGGCGCCGGTGACCGGGACGGTCGCGACGCCGATGCTGACGGTCACCGGGAGGTCGCCCGTAAGGGGGCGCCAGGAGTGCGCCCGGATCGAGTCGCGAAGCTTCTCCAGCCGCGCCACCGCCTCCGTGCCGTCGATGCCGGGAAGCACCAGGAGGAACTCTTCGCCTCCGAGGCGCGCGGCGAATGCGTCCGGGCTGTCGGGCCCGCCGCAACCGCACAGCTCGTCGATGCCCGCCGTGAGCAGTTCGCTGAACTTTCGCAGGACCTGGTCTCCGGCATCGTGGGAACATGTGTCGTTGATCCGCTTGAAGTGATCGAGATCGATCAGGGCGACCGATAGTGGGGCCCCCGTGTCCGCCGCCTCGCGTAACAGCGCCGGCAGTTGACCGTCGACGAACCGCCGGTTGTACAGCCCCGTGAGTGGATCCCGCAGCGCGAGGTCGCGATAGTGGCGGCTGGTGCGGCGCGCCTCGTCGGTCTCGAACACGGCCTGCAGGATCCGGACACGGGCATCGCGCTCGGCGCTGTAGACCACCATCGCCTCGGCGTGGAAGACCTTGTACTGCGCGTACGCGTCCTCGAAGCAGCCGAGTGCGGCGTACAGTTCCGCCCGCTCGCCCCACGCGCGCATCCTGATCCTGCGCAGGTCGGACCGCTCACAGATCCGCAGGCACTCGTCGAGGGTCGCCCGCGCGCGTTCTGTGGCGCCCCGTAACCGTTGGACCTCGGCCAGGGTGAGAAGACATTCGGCGTACCCGTCGGCCTCGGTGGCCGCCAGCACGTCGCGCGCCGATATCGCCGGCTGGAGGGTCTGCTCCGCGTCGGCGTAGCGGCTCAGCCGCATCTGGGTGCGAGCCAGTGTGTCCAGGCTGAACGAGTCCAGGGCGACCCCGTATGCGGCGGCCACCGCAGCCATCCGCTCGGCGGTCGCCAGCGCGCGGTAGGGGTCGCCGGCCTCGTGCTCCATGTATGCCAGATTGTTGAGTACCAGCAGCCGCAACTGCACATCTCCGACGGCTTCGCCGATGCGCTCGGCGTCGGCGTAGCGCTGGCGGGCCCGGTCGAACGAACCGGTGTTGGTCAGGGCATCGGCCAGGGTGGCGAGGTGGTATGCCCGGATCGGGGCGGGCGCGGTCTCGTCGAGGAGTTCGACGCCACGAACGGCATGTTCCAGCGCAGCCGGCAGATCGCCCAACTGTCGGAAAAACGCGGCCAGGTGCCGGTGGCTGCGGGCGAGCAGGTACTGATGATCGTGTTCGGCGGCCCACCGGTTCACGTCGTGAAGGATCCGACCGCACTCCGCGGTCTCGCCCCGGCGCCCACGCACCGCCGCTTGGACGAGCCGAGCCCGTAACTGAAGATCTACCGCCGAGGCGGCGCGCGCCTCCTCTTCGAGGCGTACGGCGACCTCGAAGGCGGCGTCGAGGTCCTGCGGTCCCAGTACCTCGATCGCGTCCAGTTGGGTGGCGAGTTGGCCGAACGCAGCCGGAGACGACTCACTCATAGGTGTCGCATCCGCACGCAGCACTCAAGCACACGCCCACCCTGGCACCATGGTTTGTTGCGTCAACAGCTATCCGGGGCGGATGTGACGCTCCGCACCCGGGCAGCCTACCGATTGTTGCTGTTGAGTGGGCAGATGACCGAAAGGTCTGTCGTCCCTGTCGTGGCCAGGTGGTCGGCGATCCCGTCTGCGCCGCTGACGGCGTACACCGACCACTGTCGGGTATGCGCTCGACATGGGCAGCGGCGAGGTGGCCCGGCTGTACCACCGCGAAACCAGCTACGGCCCGGAGCGCGGGCCGCGGCCGGGCGTACCGGGATTCGTGCCGATGGATCCGTGCAACCGACCCCGGCCGTTCAAGCGCTACCCGCAGGCCCGTGTCCACAGGCTCCCCGCGGACCTGCCTCCACGTGGCGCGCCGGCAGCCGCGGCGCTGTCCGGACGGGTACCGCTCGCCGATCCGGCCGTGGACCTCGAGATCCTCGCCCGGCTTCTGTTTTTCTCCGCCGGCGTCACGCGCATGGCCGGGCCGGCGGACGACGCGAGCTGGTTTCGGGCCGCGCCCTCCGCAGGGAATCTCCACCCGCTGGAGGTGTACGTGATGACCGGCGTCATGGCCGGACTGGACGCCGGCCTGTACCACTTCGCACCGGACGTGTACGGCCTCGAGGAGCTGTCCGAGGGTGACTGCCGTCCGGCGGTGTCCGACGCCGTGGCCGTACCCGAGGTCGAGGCCAGCCCGCTCGTGCTCGTCGTCACCGGCATCCCGTGGCGGACCGCGTGGAAGTACGGCGAACGGGGATTGCGCCATGTGTACTGGGACGCGGGTTCCCTGCTCGCGAACCTTCTTGCCGTCGCGCAAGGTTACGGACTGTCGGCGCGCGTCCTGCTCGGCTTCGTCGACTCCGCCCTGAGCCGACAGCTCGGGATCGACGGCGTGGCGGAGTTCCCGGTCGCGGTGATCACGGTCGGTGCTCCGGGTCAGTCGGTCGGGACCGAACGCTGCGAGCCGGAGCCGCGTCTCGTGGCGACTCCGCTGTCCCGGGCGCCGATCGAGTTCCCGCTGGTCACCCGCGCTCAGCAGGCGGGCAATCTGGACTCGGCGGAGCAGGTGACGGCCTGGCGGGCGGCGGCTCCCGCCGGACTGCCGCACGCGCGGGACGAGGTGGACCCGCCGGAACCGGCCCGAACCGAGCCGATCGAATCCGTGATCCTGCGGCGCGGCTCGACCCGCCGGATGCGTCGTGGCGTCGCGCCGGCTGAACTGCTGCACTGGGGGATGGCGGTAGCCACCCGACACGTGCCCGCCGACGCCGTCGCGGCGGGGGCGTCCGTGCTCTCCCACGAGCTCGCGATCCACGCGGTGCAAGGCCTGGAGCCGGGTCTGTACCACTGGGTCGAGGGTGTGCCGCAGCTGTACCGGGCGGCACCCGAGAACGTCGTACGGCGGCTGAGTCGGCACGTGTGCCTGGACCAGCCGCTCGGCGGCGACTCCGCCTACACCGACTTCGCCTGCGCCGACCTGGACCGAGTGCTCGACGGGTACGGCGACCGCGGGTACCGCGTCGCCCAATTCGAGGCGGGCGTGGCCGCCGGGCGTCTGCAGTTGGCCGCGTTCACCCTCGACCACGGCGGCACCGGCCTGACGTTCTCCGACGAGGAGGTCTCGGGCGCTTTCGGTACGCGGGCGGAGTGCATGCTCGCCGTCTCGATCGGGATTCCGGCGTACGAGGCGAAGCCGGGCGGTGTGCCTGGCCGGCCCACGCAACTGGCCTGGTGACACTGGTGGCTTGGTGACACGGGTGAGGCAGTTGTCGGCTCAACGACGTACGTCGGCCGGCCCCGACGTCAGGGGCAGCCCGGCCCGCTGCCAGGCCTCGACGCCGCCGATCATGTCCGTCGCGCGCCACAGGCCGACGGACCGCAGGCTTGCCGCGGCAAGGCTTGAGCTGTAGCCCTGCCGGCATACGACCACGATCTCCAGGTCGTAGTCCGTGGCTTCCGGAATACGCGCGTCACTCAAGGGGTCCAACCGCCACTCGAGCACCGTCCGGTCGATGACCAGTGCGCCGGGAATCTCGCCCTGCTCCCGTCGCTGGACCTCGGTCCGCGTGTCGACGACCAGCGCGCCGCGCCGCCGGGCCGCCGCTTCGGTCTCCTCGGGAGTCATCCGTCGCATGCCGGCGCGGGCCTTGGCGAGAACCCGGTCGACACCGGCGTTGTGCTCGGCTTCCACCCCATGAGTGTGCTCGATCGGGCGATTTCCTGCATAGCGGAACTCATCGCGCAACAACGGTCTGTACCGGTCCAAAAATGCCGGCGCCCCATCCCGGCCGTCGTGGCTTCGGTGGGGCGCTTGTTCGTCGGTGTCT
>JAOPWA010000112.1 GCA_025965915.1 Dactylosporangium sp.
CTGCGGTCGCGCTGCGCAGCGTCGCGGTGTCCCAGCCGCCCTGCTGCACTGCGGAGGGAAACGGGGGAAAGTCGTTGCCCGACAGGGTCTGCACCAGGCCGCCCTCCTGGTCCAGCGCTACCTGAACGGGTATCCCGGTGGAGGCCGTGGCCACCTGCTGGATCGCCTGGATGTTCTGCCGCAGGGTCGCCGCCGGCTGCGAACTACGACCGGCCAGAAAGACGCCGCCCAGACGGTACCGGCGAACGGCGGCCACCAGGCTGGTCGGGTCCGCGATCGGGGTACCGATCATCAACAGCTGCCCGACCTTGTCCTCCAGGGTCAGCCTGGACAGTGTCGAGACCACGCACCCGTCGCCGGACGGCGCCGGGGCGGGCTCCGACGGCGCGACGGACCCGACCGGACCGGCCGACACCGATGACGTGGTCACCGGACCGGGTGAGCTGCCGGTGATACTCCTACCCCTCGGCGGATGCCCACTGGTGGAGCGGACGGCGAAGGTAGCGACGGTCGCGGCGGACAGCACGACCACCGCGGCGACGAGCAGGCCGCGCCGCCCGGTGAGAAACCGGGGACGACGCGTCGCCCAACGGTCGGCCGAGGAGAACCATCGCACGTCGTCGGATCCGTCCCTCCTGGCGGGAGGTCGCCCAGCGCGGTCACTGACACTGAATCTATGCGTCGGCTTCTATATTGTTCAGCGGCATGGCGAACCTGTCCATGCCGGCCGGCCGCGATCGCGGTAATTGAGTGGCCCGCGCGATTCGCGGCATGAGCGTACACACGTCTTCGGGCAGGTTACCGCGTCGCAGCGAAGATCAATTGCTCGTGCTCCCCGCTGCCCCAAGAGGCGGTCCTCTTCTCCAGGTGCAGGTCAAGCTTTTCGGCGACACGCTGCGATGGCACGTTTGCGGGGTTGATGATCGCAACGAGCCTATCGATCTTGAGCGTCTCTTGCGCATAGTCACGGCAGGCAGCGGCCGCTTCGATGGCGAGGCCCTTGCCCTGAAGGTCAGGGCCGGCAGGCCATCTCGCCGACCGCGGTGTAGAGGTTCTCGAGGGCGATCTAGCGGCTTCCGCGCGGCGGAACCAGACGGGTTACCGCGTGGTCAGACCCGTGCTGCCCAGCTCGCTTGGCGGCGCTCCCGGTAGCGGCGCTCCGGACTAGTCAGGTCACCGGTCAGCGCCGCGGTGGCCGCCTCGACCGCTTCGGCATACCGGCCTTGGCGGGCGAGCAGTTCGCCTCGCACCGCGTGCCAGCGGGGACTCGGCGGGATGGCCTCCAGCGCGGCTAGTGCGGCTACGGCACCGTCCGCTTCGGCGACCGCGACAGCCCGGCTCAGCGCTGCTGCCGGGCTCGGCGCGACGGCCAGCAGGAGGTCGTACAGCCGCACGATCTCTGCCCAGTCGGTCTGCGCATAGCTCGCCGCGACGGCGTGCACGGCCGCGATCGCCGCCTGGAGTTGGTAGGGGTCAGCGATCCCGCCGGTGCGGCGCAGCGACGTGTCGAGCAGCCCGCACCCCTCTGTGATCTGTGCGCCGTCCCACCGCGAGCGATCCTGGTCAGCCAGCAGCACGACCTCCCCCGCCGCGTCGACGCGTGCCGGGCGGCGGGCCTCGGTGAGCAGCAGCAACGCCAGCACGGCGGCCGGCATCGCCTCGTCGGGCAACAGGTCGTGCAGCAGCCGGGCTAGGCGTACCGCCTCGGCGCAGACGTCGACGTCGAATGCCGCCTCCCCGCCGACCGGTGCATGGCCGCTGGTGTAGAGGGCGTGGATGACGCCGCACACGGTGGCGAGCCGACCTGGCAGCTCCGCGTCGGAGGGTACTCGGTACGGGATCCGTGCTGCGGTGATCTTCTGTCGGGAGCGCGTCAGGCGCTTGGCGATGGCCGGCTCGCCGGTCAACAGCACGGCGGCGATCTGCGCCGTCGACAGCCCGCACAGCGTGCGCAGGGCCAGCGCCACCCGCGCGTCCGGCGATAGCGCGGGGTGGCAGCAGGTGAAGATCAGCCGCAGCTGGTCGTCGCGCACCATGCTGTCCGGCGGCAGGTCGGGCGTTGCCAGTTCCATTAGGTCGGCCGCCTCCCGTTCCTTGCCCGCGCGGGCACCCTCCCGCCGGAGGATGTCGATCGCCTTGCGCCGCGCCGCCACCGTCAGCCAGGCCCGCGGCTGCTCCGGCACTCCCGTGCCCGGCCAGTCCCGCAGCGCGGCCAGGACCGCGTCCTGGACGGCGTCTTCGGCCACCTGCAGGTCGCCGACCGACCGGACGAGGGTGGCCAGGATGCGCGCACCCTCGACCCGGACGGTGTCTGCGAGCCGGTCGCGGACCTCGGTCATCGGCTCAGTTCGCAGCGAGGACCGGCCGCACCTCGACGGCGCCGTTCCAGGCGGCGGGGAGCTGGGCGGCGATGGCGACGGCCTCGTCCAGGTCGGCCGCCTCGATCAGGTAATAGCCGGTCAGCGCCTCCTTGGTCTCCGCGTACGGCCCGTCTGCGGTGACCACATCACCGCCCCGCGCTCCGGTCACCCGGACCACGGTCGCCGCGCCGGTCGGGTGCAGCACGGCGGCGGCCCGAATGCGGTCGGCGTTCTCCCGGGCGAACTGCTGGTACTCGGCCAGCTCGGCCGCTTGCGGCGGCGCGAACCAGTCCACGTCGGCGGTGTAGGTGAGAGCCTGGTATTGCGCCATGACGTTGCTCCTCGCTGGTGGGTTCGGGCCCGGTTGCCCGTCTCACCAATAGAACGAACGAGCCAACCCGATCAGGACATCATCCGCCGTCAGCAGCTCTCCGCTTCACACCTCGCTCTGCACCGTCTTATTTGCCGCCTATCACTGGCAGTCACATGCCGGCCTTCACGTCCCCTCATCGGCAAGAGTCGGGCGTCTCCCTGCCCGAATCCGCCAACGCCAGACCAGCGGCATGACCCGCCACGGCAACGCCCACCTGTGCACCATCCTGGTCGAGGCGGCCTGGGCCACCGACCACACCCACAGCCGACTCGGTGCCCGGCTACGTCGACTGAAACGGCGGATGGGTAAGAAGTCCGGGCCCAAAGCGGCGGTCGCCGTCGCCCACACGATCCTCATCATCATCTGGCACCTGCTAGTCCACGCGGCACCTACACCCAGCCCGGCGGAGACGACCTTCATCGGGGCTGCGCCCCGATGCCGCCGCCGACCACTCAAGCTCAGTTTCATGTCAGGGCACTATTGTGCTGGTCGGATCGCGCATACAGATC
>JAOPWA010000126.1 GCA_025965915.1 Dactylosporangium sp.
GGGATAGAGGTTCATGGCTGAGACGAGACGCCGGTTCGATCCGGAGTTCCGCGAGGGCGCGGTGCGCATCGTGCGCGAGACCGGGAAGTCGATCGCTCAGGTAGCGCGTGACCTGGGCATCAACGACGGCACTCTGGCGAACTGGGTGAAGAAGGACCGCGAGCAGCGCAGCGGGGCCACCGCTGGGCAGCTGTCCGAGGACGAGCGGGCGGAGCTGGCTCGGCTGCGGCGTGAGAACGCCGAGCTGGCGATGGAGCGTGATGTCCTCAAGCGATCCGTGGTCCTGTGGGTCAAGGAAGCGACGGGCCGGTGAGCGTGGCCGCCTTCATCGCTTCCCAGAGGACCGAGCACGACGTGCCGCACGCGATCTCCTGCCGGGCGCTGGGGGTGTCGGGGTCCTGGTTCTACAAGTGGCGTGACCGGCCGCCCACACCCCGCCAGGATCGCCGGGCGAAGCTGGCGACCGCGGTGCGCAAGGTGTTCGACGACTCCGGCGGCACCTACGGCAGCCCGCGCATCGGCATCGAGCTGCGCGAGCAGGGCTGGCAGGTCTCCGACAACACGATCGCGCAGCTGATGGCCGAGCTCGGCCTGGTCGCTCGCGTCAAGCGCCGCCGGCGGGGCCTGACCCGACCGGGTAAACGCCCAGCCGCCCCGGACCTGGTCAAGCGGGTGTTCACCGCGCCGGCACCGGATGTCGCCTGGTGCGGCGACATGACCGAGATCGTCACCGGCGAGGGCAAGCTCTACCTGGCCACCGTCATCGACCTGTACTCCCGACGCATCCTGGGCTACGCGATGGGCGCCCACCACGACGCCGCCCTGGTCGTCGCCGCATTGAACATGGCCGCCGTCACCCGCGGCGGCCACGTCGCCGGAGTGATCTTTCACAGCGACCGCGGTAGTGAATACACCTCGGCCGACTTCGCCCGCGCCTGTGCCCGGTGGAAGGTGCGCCAGTCGATGGGCCGGGTCGGCTCGTGCTTCGACAACGCCGTCGCCGAGGCCACCTTCTCCACCATCAAGGTCGAGTACGTCCACCGGCGGCAGTTCCGCACGAGGGCCGAGGCACGGCTGAAGATCGCCACCTGGATCACGGACTTCTACAACCAGCGCCGCCGCCACTCCGTCTGCGACGGGCGCTCTCCTATCGACTACGAACGATCAACGGCTCGGGCACCGGAGGCTCAAGCCGCATAACGCAGTCCTCCACAGTTCCAGGGGATTGACAGTGCTCATGCTCTTGCCAGCCTAGATGCCTCGGCAACACGGCCAAGCCGGCGAATAGGCAGACCGGGCCTTACGCTTGCCAGTCTCGTCAAGTCGCGGGATCGCTTTCCTGTCAGTTGTCCGGGTAGCACAGACGGTGGTGTTCATCCTCGGATACGTGCCTACGCAGATTCGGGTGAGTCCGAGCTCGCAGAGCACCCGGGTGCGGACTCCGCCCTCTTGTGGTTGAGATTGCGGCCACGCCCTGCGCGGTGTGCGGGATACCGGTTCAGCTGTCACGGGGATTACTGCCGTCTAGACGTCCTGCAGGCGTTTGTGCTCGCACCGCCGTGACGGCGCGAGCACGAACAGTACGGCGACCTGATGCCGAGGCCCACCGGCTTAGCGAACCGCCCTCGCCCCTCCGCCAGCCACGAGCCGTTCCACCTCGGCCTTGGTGGCCATGGAGGTGTCCCCGGGCGTGGTCATGGCCAGCGCGCCGTGCGCGGCGCCGAGCTCGACGGCGTCGGCGAGGCCACGATCTGACAAAAGTCCGTAGATGAGTCCCGCGGCGAACGCGTCGCCACCACCGACCCGGTCGAGGATCTCGAGCCCCGGCCTGTGGGTCGCCTCGATGATCTGCCCGTCCGTCCAGGCGATGGCGCCCCAGTCGTTGACGGTGGCGGTGTGCACCGTCCGCAGCGTCGTGGCGACGACCCGGAGATTGTCGTACTCGCCGGTGAGGTCCTCGACCCTCCGCTGGAAGGTGGCCAGCTCCGGTGCCGGCAGGCTCTCGTCGCTGCTGGGTTGGCCGAGGTTCAGGCAGCCGAACATCACGTCGACGTGGCGGGCGAGCCGGCGGTTGACCTCCAGGGCGCGGGCTGGCCCGCCGACCGCCTCCCAGACGCTGGGGCGGTAGTTGAGGTCGTACGACACCACCGTGCCGTGCCGCTTCGCGACGGTCATCGCTTCCTCGGCCACGTCCGGCGTGGTCGTGGACAGCCCCGCGAAGATGCCGCCGGTGTGGAACCAGCGCACGCCCAGCTCGCCGAACAGGAACTCCCAGTCGATGTCGCCGACCTTCAACTGGCTGACCGCCGTGTGCCCCCGGTCCGAAACCCCCAGAGCGCCGCGGATGCCGTATCCGCGCTCGGTGAAGTTGAGACCGTTGCGCACGCTCCGCCCGAGGCCGTCGCCCGGCACCCACCGGACGAAGGACGTGTCCACGCCGCCGGTGAGGATCAGATCCTCCACCAGGCGGCCGACTTCGTTGTCCACGAGCGAAGTGACCACCGCGGTACGCTGACCGAAGACGCGCCGCAGGCCGCGGGCGACGTTGTATTCACCGCCGCCCTCCCACGCCCGGAACTGCCGGTTGGTGCGGATGCGCCCCTCGCCCGGATCCAGCCTCAGCATCACTTCGCCGAGCGACACGGCGTCGTAGCGGCACTCCTCGCGGGGCCGTATCGAGACTACCGGCATGCGGTCTGCTTCCTTCCTGTTCTGTTCATGCGGCACGGTGGCGCCCGGCGCCGGTCTCAGGCAGCGGAGGCCGCAGCGAGTGCGAGTGCGACCGCGTCCGCGGTCAACCGCTCGATCTCGTCGAACGCTCCGGCGGCCAGGAGATCCGGCGCCACCATCCAGGAACCGCCGGCCGCGTACACGGCGGGCAGCGCGAGGTAGTCGGCCAGATTTGCGGCGGAGATACCACCGGTCGGGATGAAACGCACCTTCCCGTAGGGCGCGGTGAGAGCCTTCAGCATCGCCACGCCGCCGAGTTGCTCCGCCGGGAAGAACTTGACCGTCGACAGGCCCGCGTCCAGCGCCATCTGAACCTCGGTCGCGGTCGCCACGCCGGGGAACACCGGTACGCCGACCTGCGCGCAGTGCTCCACCACCTTCACACTGAAGCCGGGGGTGACCACGTACCGCGCCCCGGCGGCCACGGCCTGGTCGACCTGTTCGCGGGTCAGCACGGTGCCGGCGCCCACGACCAGTCGTTCGTCCTGCGCCAACCGCCGGATCGCCTCGGCGGCGGCGTCCGTCCGGAAGGTGACCTCCGCGGTCCGCAGACCGCCCGCCAGTAGCGCGGCGCCCAGGGGTTCCGCGTGCGCGGGATCCCGCACCACCACCACCGGCATCAACCGGCCGGCGGCGACAACCTCGAGAACATTGCTCATGTTGTGTCTCCCGATTCCTGCGGGCCGAAGGGCGTATTCCGGCCCCTCGGCCCGCGGATGCTCTGCGCATGGCGCTCAGCGCCCATGCGAGACCTGGTCTGGTACTCGCCCCCGACCCGTCTCGTGCCGTGTCGCCGAGGGTGCTCTCAGCCCTTGACTGCACCCATCGTCAGGCCGCTAACCAGCTGCTTCTGGAAGAACCCGACCACCAGTGCGGTGGGTACCAGCACCGCGCACGAGGCGGCGGCGAGTTGCCCGAGGTCGAGCGTCTGGAAGCCGACGAACTGGTACAGCGCGAGCGGGGACGTCGTAGCGTTCGCGTCCGACAGGATCAGCGAGAAGAAGAACTCGTTCCACGACAGTAGGAACGCGATGCTCGCCGCCCCCGCGATGCCCGGCATGGCGAGCGGGAGCATTACCCGGCGGAAGGCGCTCGCGTACGAGCACCCGTCCAACAGCGCGGACTCGACCAGGTCGTGCGGCACGCCGCGCAGCGTCTCGATGAGGATCCAGGTCACGACCCCGACGACAAGCACGACGTGCGCGAGGGTGAGACCGAGGATGGTGTCCTGCAGGCCGAAGGCGCGAAAGATGAGGAAGAACGGCAGGGCGACGGCGACGGGCGGCGCCATCCGGCTGCTCAGCACCCAGAACTCGTACCGGTCGGTGCGGCCCGTCGCCAGGTGACCGAGCGCGTATCCGGCGAGAACCCCGCAGATCACCGAGATCGCGGTGGCGCCGAATGCGATCAGAAAGCTGTGCAGGATGCCCGCCTGCAGCTGCGGGGAGGCCAGCGCCGTCGTGTAGGCGCTGGGGTCCCAGCCCGGCAGCCAGCGCGGCGGGATGCGGGACACCTCGACCGGCGCCTTGAACGACGTCGCCAGCAACCAGTACAGCGGAAAGAGCGACCAGACCGCGAACAGGCCGAGCGTGAGCCAGGCCAACCAGCTACGCCGGCGCATCATGAACGACCTTCCTCGACGGGGCGGAGCCAGCGCAGCAACAGACGCGCCAGCAGGGTCGCGGCCAGCAGCAGCAGGGTCGCCGCGGCCGCGGCGCGTCCGAAGTGGAGGAACGAGATGCCCTCCCGGAACGCGAAGTAGTTCAGCGTGGTGGTGGACGATCCTGGCCCACCCGCCGTGAGAATCTGGATGCTGTCGAAGGTCTTGAGCGCGTCGACTCCCCGGAACAGCAGCGCGACCAGCACGAACGGGCGCAGCAGCGGCAGGGTGACCCGCCAAAAGGTGTGCCATGCGTTCGCGCCGTCGACGGCCGCCGCCTCGTACACCTCATGCGGGATGCCGGCCAGTCCGCCGACGAGGATGACCAGGACGAACGGGGTCCACTGCCAGACGTCAACGATGACGAGACTGGCCAGCGCGGTGCCCGGCCGGCCGAACCAGTCCGGCTGCGGGAGGCCGACGGCACCGAGGATGTAGTTGACCACGCCGTACGACGAGTTCAGCATCAGACGCCAGTTGAACAGGCTCGCCACCGGCGCGGCGGCCATCGGCAGCAGGAACAGCGCGCGGAGCACGGGTGCCCCGCGGGTGATCCGGGTGAGTGCGAGCGCGACCACCATCGCCAGCACCAGCTCGACCGTCACGGTCACGACGGTGAAGATGGCGGTGACCTTCAGGGCTGCCCAGAAGTCCTTGCTGGTGAGCAGGTCGATGTAATTGGACAGCCCGACGAACTTCAGCCGCTCGGTCGGTGCCTTGTTGGTCAGGCTCAGACCCAGGCTGTACAGGAACGGCGCCACCGTGAGGAGCGCCAGAACCAGGGTCAGCGGTAGGAGGAAGAGCCGGCGGGTACGAGCGATCAGCTTCTGCGATTCACTCCGGGGCCGTCGCCCGGCCGGGGTCACCCCGGCCGGGCTCGTCGCGGGCCGGCCACCCTTGGTGGCCAACCCGCTCGATGACGAAGCGTTCACGTGCTCACTTCCGGTTGGTTACTTCACCGCGGCGACGGCGGTGCGCTGCGCCGCTTGCAGAGCGGCGGCCGGCTCGCTCGAGCCCGCGACCACCGAGTTGACCGCGCGGGCGATCGCGTCGGAGATCTGCGGCCACTGCGGGTGCTTCCAGGCCAGCGCCATCGGCTGCGAGTCCGCCGCCTTCAACGAGTCCAGGATCCGGCCGACGTTGTCGGCGCCGAGGTTCTTCTCGACCGCCGGGTCCTGCCACGCGCTCGCCCGCGACGGCGAGGTACCTGCGGCGCCGGCGATCGCTGCCATCGGCTTGCTCGTCGCCCACTGCAGGAACAGCCAGGCGGCCTTCTTCTGCTTGCTCTTGGCGTTGATGCCCGCGGTCCAGAACCAGAAGTTCGGCACGCTCTTGCCGTTGAACGACGGGAACGGGTAGGCCGCGACCTTGTCGGCGATCTGCGACTTGCTCGAGTCCCGGAGCCCGCCGAGGAACGTCGACGTGTCCGACCACATCGCCTGGCGGCCCTGGCTCATCGACTCGTTGTTCTCCAGCCAACCCCAGCCGGTCACACCCTTCGGTCCGTACTTGCGCAGGAGGTCGCCGTACATGGTGAGCGCGGCGACGTTCGCCGCGGAGTCCAGCGCCGGCTTACCGCTCGGGTCGATCATGTAGCCGCCGTGGGTGAACGCGAAGCCCGCGTACGGCCAGGGCGACTCGCTGGGGTTGGCGCTCGCCCGCATACCGATGCCGGCGGTGTTGCCCTGGTTGGCCGCCACCGCGGCCTTCACCAGGTCGTCGAGGGTCGCCAGGCTACCCGTGACCAGGTCCTTACGGGTGTAGATAACCTGGATCTCGGTGGTGATCGGCGCGACGTACGTCTTGCCGCCGCTCTGCACGTACGACCGCGCGGCCGGAAACACGTCCTGCTCGTAGCCGTACCACGACGGGTTGGTCAGCTTGCTGTCCGACAGGAACCCGTCGAGCGGCTCGAGCCAGCCGGAGCTGATGGACTGGCCGAGCTGGTACACGAGGTAGACGTCAGGGGTGTCCGATCCGCCGGCCAGCGTCACCGCGATCTTGCTGACGTACTGGTCCTCACCGAGAATCTGCGGCGTGACCTTGATTCCGGTCAGGTTGGTGAACTCCTGCAGGTGCGGCTGCAGGGCGTTGACCCACGGGTGGCTCATGGCCGCGAACGTGATCTCCGTACCGGAGAACTGCTTCCAGTCGATGCCCGCGTTGTCGAACGCTCCGGTGGACACCGTGGACTTGGTACTACTCGAGCCACTACGGGAACCCCCACCACAGGCGGCCAGGAACGCCGCAGCGCTGAGTGATGCCCCGCCTCTGAGGATCGAGCGACGGTTTAACGGAACGTCGAAAGCACCCATGTCAGATCCCTCTAAATGAAAGTGATTTGGTGTTCACGGCCAGACGACCATGCTCTTGCCGAGCGAACCGGCGTCGAAGCTGCGCCAGGCATCTTCGGCGTCTTCGATGCCGTACTCGTGCAGGATGAGCGGCTGCACCGACAGCCCGCGATCCGCAACGTCGTAAAGCATTTCCTGGAGGTCGGGGGTGGAGTACACCCAGGCGCCGATGACGGTCAGCTGCTTCTCGATGATCTGAGCGCCCACGTCGAGCGTCGTCGCGGGGTCACCGAAGCCGACGCAGACGACGCGGCCCCAGGTACGGGCGACGTCCAGGGCGCTGGAGCGTCCGGCCGAGGAGCCTGAGGCCTCGACGACGAGGTCCGCCCCCCGCCCACCGTTGACCGCCTTCACGGCCGCCGTGACATCGCCGGCCGTCGGGTCGAACGTGAAGTGCGCGCCGTTCTTGGCCGCGAACTCACGGCGCTCGGCGACCGGGTCGATGCCGATGACCCGCGCACCGGCCTGCGCGGCGAAGTAGGCGGCCGCGACACCGACCGGCCCGAGCCCCACGACGGCGACGGTCTCGTTCGCGCCGAGGTTGCCGCGCCGCAGCGCCCAGTAACCGGTGCCGGCGCCGCAGGCGTAGAACGCGCCCTCGGTGAACGACACCGCGTCCGGGATGATCGCGCAGTCCTTGGCCTCGGCGAGCATATAGTCGGCCATCGCGCCGTGGCGGTCGTACCCGTAGGTCTGCTTGTTGTCGCAGTCGATGTCCCAGCCCCGCCGGCACGACAGGCAGTGGCCGCACCCGGAAAGGTGCGCGACCGCGACGCGGTCGCCGACGCGCAGGTGGGTGACGCCCTCGCCGACTTCGGCGACGACGCCGGCGGGCTCGTGGCTGCCGACGATTGAGGTGTTGATGGTGAGGCCCTTCATGATCTCGTCGTTGCGGCGCTCGGCCGGCGTCCGGTAGATCATGTGGATGTCGCTGCCGCACAACCCGGCTGCCTTGATTTCGACGACGACCTGGCCGGGCCCGGCAGTGGGTCGGTCCATCTCTACGATTCGGGCCTGTCGGTCCCCGGGTAGAAGCACTGCGCGCACAGTTGAACTCCGTTCAATTTCACGATCGTCGTAACTGAGACCGGCTTCGGTACTCCCGGCGTACCTGGATCCGGTCGCCCGGCCGTTGTAGGGACGGGAAACGCTCCTCCGCGGTGGCGTTGGAACGTCTCGTATCCGAACGAGGTGCCAGCCGATGCAGGCGCCTGTGCGGAAGAGCCTCGGTTCGTCGAGTCTCATAAAATGAAACCGCTTCTCAGTTTCTAGTCTGATGGCGATTTACAGAGTGTGTCAAGAGTCTTACGTGTGCGTTTCTCCGACGTTTCGTCCCCACGTCAGAACGCGTCCCGACAACCTCTCGCCAGGACTCGTGGTCGGGCGAGAAGCGTTACAGGGCAACGCATTTCTCGATGAACCCAGTAGACAGACGCGGCCATATCGCGGCTGGCCGGTCACCGGCCAGCCGCGCACGCGGAAGACACAACACCCGGGGGTGTCGCGCGTTGTGGTATTCAGTCCGGCGTTCGGGCAAGCCTCGACGCCGGTCGGTCTCCGCTCAGTGCACCAAAGCCTGAAGGGACGTTGTCACCGGGTCCTTTCCACGACGATCG
>JAOPWA010000151.1 GCA_025965915.1 Dactylosporangium sp.
CGGCGGCGCGGAGCGAAGCGAGGTGCCGGCGTGACGGTCTACGACGCGCGGACCCGACGGCGTCCCCGCCCGACGCTGCGGCTACGGCTCACCCTCCTCAACGGGATCCTGCTCATCGGTGCGGGCGCCGTGCTGGTTCTGCTGTCGTGGACCGTCGTCAGCTCGGCGCTGCACCCCTCCGACCAGCTCCGCACCGGCACGCAGGTGCGGCTCGCCGACGGGCGGACCGTGGACGCCCGGGCCTGGCAGCAGGAGCTCACGCACGCGGCCGAACGGGACCTCCTGGTCAAAGGGGCAGGGGCGCTCCTCGCGATCGGGGTCGCCGGCGTGATCGGGGCCTACCTGGTGGCCGGCCGCGCGCTGCGGCCGTTGCACGCCGTCACCGGCGCGGCGCAGCGGCTGTCGGGGGAGACGCTCGACCAGCGCATCCGTTACGACGGCGCCGACGACGAGGTGGCTGAGCTCGCCGCCACGTTCGACGCCATGCTCGACCGGATCGGCACCGCGTTCGAAAGCCAGAAACGTTTCGTCGCCAACGCCTCGCACGAGCTGCGCACCCCGCTCACCGTCATGCGTACCGAGATCGACGTGACCCTCGCGGACCCCGATGCCGATGTGGCCGACCTGCGCCGGATGGGCACCGTCGTACGCGATGCGTCCATCCGGGCCAACGCTCTCGTGGACTCGCTGCTGCTGCTTGCCCGTACGGAGGCACAGGCGGGGCGGCGGCTGGCCCGCAAGGTGCCGGCCGACCTGTCCACCGGTGTGTCCGCGGCGCTCTCATCGGTGAGCCAGGAGGCCTCCCGGCTCAGCCTGGACGTGACCACCGAACTGGCCCCGGCGGTAGTGGTCGGTGATCCCGGGCTGATCGAGCGGCTCGCCGGCAACCTCATCGAGAACGCCGTGCGCTACAACCACCTGGGTGGGCGGCTCTGGGCACGTACCTGGGCCGACGACACCCAGGCGTGGCTCGTCGTGGGTAACACCGGCTTCGACGTGGAGGCCGCGGACGTACCCGGGCTGTTCGAACCGTTCCGGCGCGGTGGTCGGGAGCGGACCGGCGCTCGGGGCTCCGGACTTGGTCTGTCCATCGTGCGGGCGGTGTGCGACGCGCACGGCGGCGCGGTGGCCGCGGTCGCACTTGAGGGCGGGGGACTGGAGGTGACGGTACGCCTGCCGGCCGCCGCCACCACGCCTGTGTTGACGGGGTCGGCGGCCGTGCCGGCATCGCCCTCCTCGCCCTCGCCCTCGCCGTAACCGTCCCGCTCCGCCCCGCTCCGTCCCGCCCCGCTCCGCTCCGCCTCATGATCAGGGAGAGTTTGCGGTGCTATAGCGCCCCAAACTCTCCCTGATCATGAGGCGGAGGGTGTCAGGCGGCCACCGTCTGGCGCTTGATCTGCTGCAGGCGCTGGGTGGTGATGCCCAGGCGGGCGGCTATGTCAGCCTGGGTCAGCTCCGGCTCGTCGGCCTTGATGCGTGCCGCCAGCTCCGCTGTCTCGGCCACCGACCGGCGGGCACCCGCGGGCGCGGCTTTCGTCGCAGCCGCTTTGCGCGGGGCCTTTGCCGGGGCGGTCTTCGCGGTGGCGGCTGTCACCGGGGCGGTCTTCTCACCGCGCGACTGGCTGGTGCGACGTGCCGGCGCACGCTTGGGCCTGGCGTCGACGGCCTCGCTCGTGGCGGCGGCCTCGCTCGTGGCTACCGTTTCCACCGGGACGGGCACGGCGTCCGCCGTAACCGGGTCGACGGTAACCGGCCCGACCGCAACCGGCCCGACCGCAACCAGCCCGACCGCAACCGGGTCGACCGTAACCGGCCCGACCGCAACCGGCCCGGCGGTCGCCGTTTCGGTCACGGTCGCCTCTTCCACCCGGATCCGGCCGGCCAGCTCCACCAGGCTTACGCTCGCGACGATGACGAGGCCGTCCACCGACAGCGGGAGCAGGAACGGCGACGGACCGGTCTCGCCGTAGCGCGCCGCGACACCCACCATGTGCCAGTACGACACCCAGGCGGCGATGCCGGCGATGGTCGTGGTCGCCAGGAGCCGCACCGCGGCCAGGGAGCGGCGGTGCACCGGTATCCGGGAGATGAGTTCGACGGTGAGCAGCAGCGCCAGCGGTGGCCAGGCGGCGATGACCTGGCTGATCGGGTTGGGCTTCGCATGCAGGATGTTGGCTGCGACCGAGGCGGCCACGCCCAGCGTGAGCGTGGCGCGGACCGCCCAGCGGACGCGACGGAGCTGTGGCAGGGGCATCCGTCGATTCTGTTGATTGGGCGGCGTCACGCCACCCCTTTCCCGGCGTGTCGGATGTGACATCGAAGTGTTTACGAACACGTAAGACGCGTGAGGCGGGGCACCTTCCCACCCGAGCTCAGGTGGAAGGTGCCCCGCCTCACGTCGGGACGTCGGGACGTCAGGCGGGCAGGCTCGCCACGCCCTTCGGAACGAACCGCTTGCCGGTGACCCGCTCCGAGGTGCCGGTCCGGTCCAGGTACGGCGTGACGCCGCCCAGGTGGAACGGCCAGCCCGCACCGAGGATCATGCACAGGTCGATGTCCTTAGCCTCCGCCACGACGCCCTCGTCGAGCATGAGGCGGATCTCCTGCGCGAGCGCCTCGAGGGCGCGTATCCGAACTTCTTCCGCGGTGAGCGGGGCGTTATCCACCTGCAGCAGCGCGGCGACCTCGGGGTCGACCTCGCCGTCGGACGTGAGCAGGCCGGGCTTGCCGGCCTCGACGATGCGGCCGAGGTTGGCGCTCACGCCGTACCGGTTGGGGAACGCGGCGTGCATGGTCCCTGCGACGTGGTGCGCCACGGCCGGCCCGACCAGCTGCAGCAACGCCAGCGGGCGCATCGGCAGGCCGAGCGGGTCGAGCGCGGAGTCGGCGACGTCCAGCGGGGTGCCGGCGTCGACCGCGGCGAAGATCTCGCCCAGGAACCGGGTGAGCAGCCGGTTGACCACGAACGCCGGGGCGTCCTTGACCAGTACGCAGGACTTCTTCAGCTGCTTGCCCACCTCGAACGCGGTGGCGAGCGTGGCGTCGTCGGTCGCTTGCGCCCGGACGATCTCCAGCAGCGGCATCATCGCGACCGGGTTGAAGAAGTGGAACCCGACGACCCGCTCCGGGTGCTCCAGGTCGGCCGCCATCTCGGTGACCGACAGCGACGAGGTGTTCGTCGCGAGGATCGTCTCGGGGCTGACGATCTTCTCCAGCTCCGCCCAGACCTGCTTCTTGACGCCCAGGTCCTCGAAGACGGCCTCGATGACGAAGCTGGCGTCGGCGAAGGCGCCCTTGTCGACCGAGCCACTGACCAGGCCCTTGTACTTGGCGGCCTTGCCGGCGTCCATCCGGCCCTTGGAGACCAGCTTGTCGATCTCGGAATGGACGTAACCGACGCCCTTGTCGACCCGGGACTGGTCAAGGTCGGTCAGGACGACCGGCACCTCCAGGCGCCGGGCGAACAGCAGGGCCAACTGGCTGGCCATGAGGCCGGCACCGACGATGCCGACCTTGGTGACGTCGCGGGCGAGGCCCTTGTTCGGCGCGCCGGCCGGCCGCTTGGCTCGCCGCTGCACGAGGTCGAACGAGTACAGGCCGCTGCGCAGCTCCTCGCTCATCACCAGGTCGGCGAGCGCTTCGTCCTCGGCCGCGGTGCCCGCCTCGAAGCTGGCGTCCTTGGCCAGGCCGAGCAGGGCGAGCGCCTGGTACGCGGCCGGGTGCGCGCCGTGTAGCCGCTCGTCGAGCTGCTTCTTGGCGAAGAAGAGCACCCCGTCCCACATGTCCCGGTCGACCTCGGGGCGCTGCACGGTGACGTCGCCGCGGACCACACCTGCCGCCCATTCCAGCGACCGCTCCAGGAAGTCGGCCGCCTCGAACAGCTCGTCCGCGATGCCCAGCTCGCGCGCCTGCTTGGGCTTGAGCATCTTGTTCATCATCAGCGGGTTCTGGATGATCACCTGCGCGGCGCCGGCGACCCCGATCAGGTTGGGCAGCAGCTGGGTGCCGCCCCAACCCGGCACGAGACCGAGCGAGACCTCGGGCAGGGCGAGGGCCGCCGCGCCCGTCGACAGCGTCCGGTAGTGGCAGTGCAGCGCCAGTTCCAGGCCGCCGCCCATCGCCGCGCCGTTGACGAACGCGAACGTCGGGATCTGCGAGTCCTTCAGCCGCTTGAAGATCTGGTGACCGAGCCGGCCGATCTCCAGAGCGTCCTCCCGCGACCGGGCCTGCGGGATGACGGTCACGTCGGCGCCGACGCAGAAGATGTACGGCTTGCCGGTGACGGCGATGAACCGCGGGCTGCGCGCCAGTGCGGTGTCGATCGCCTCGTTCAGGCTCGCCAGGCCACCCGGGCCGAGCGTGTTGGGCTTCTTGTAGTCCAGCCCGTTGTCGAGCGTGATGAGCGCGACCTCGCCGTCGAGGCCGGGGACGGCGATGAAGCGTACGAGCGCCTTGGTGACGACCTCGGTCGGCTGGCTCACTTGTTTCCCTCCCAGGCGGGGTTCTCCCAGATGACCGTTCCGCCCATGCCGATGCCGATACACATGGCGGTCAGGCCGTACCGCACGTCGGGGCGCTCGGCGAAATGCCGCGACAGCTGCGTCATCAGCCGGATACCCGAGGACGCCAGCGGGTGGCCGATGGCGATAGCGCCGCCCCACGGGTTGACCCGGGGGTCGTCGTCGGCGATGCCGAAGTGGTCGAGGAACGCGAGCACCTGCACCGCGAACGCCTCGTTGAGCTCGAACAGGCCGATGTCGTCGATCGACAGACCGGCGATGCGCAGCGCCTTCTCGGTCGACGGGACCGGACCGATACCCATGATCTCGGGCTCGACGCCGACGAAGCCGAAGCTGACCAGCCGCATGCCGATCGGCAGGCCCAGTTCGCGGGCCACGTCCTCGGAGGCGAGGACCGCGGCGGTGGCGCCGTCGTTGAGGCCGGCCGCGTTACCGGCGGTGACCCGGCCGTGTGGGCGGAACGGCGTCTTCAGCGTTGCCAGCTTCTCCAGGCTGGTCTCGCGCGGCGCCTCGTCGACGCTGGCCAGTCCCCAGCCGCTCTCCGGGTCGCGTACGGCGACCGGGACCAGGTCGGGCTGCAGTTTGCCGTTGGCGTACGCCTTCGCGGTCTTCTGCTGCGAGGCGAGGCCGAAGGCGTCGGTGCGCTCCTTGGTGATGTGCGGCACCCGGTCGTGCAGGTTCTCCGCGGTCGAGCCCATGACGAGCGCGGACGGGTCGACCAGCCGCTCGGCGAGGATGCGCGGGTTGGGGTCGACGCCCTCGCCCATCGGGTGGCGGCCCATGTGCTCGACACCACCGGCGATGGCGATGTCGTAGGCGCCCATGGCGATGCCGGACGAGACGCTGGTCACGGCCGTCATGGCGCCGGCGCACATGCGGTCGATGGAGTAGCCCGGAACGGTCTTGGGTAGACCGGACAGCAGGGCGGCGGTGCGGCCGATCGTCAGGCCCTGGTCGCCGATCTGGGTGGTCGCGGCGATGGCGACCTCGTCGACGCGCTCGGGCGGCAGCTGCGGGTTGCGCCGCAGCAGCTCACGGATGCAGCGGATGACGAGGTCATCAGCGCGGGTGTTCGCATACATCCCTCCGGCCTTGCCGAAGGGAGTGCGCACACCGTCGACGAAGACGACGTCGCGGACGGTACGGGGCACGGAGAGCCTCCTAGCGGGCAGTGTTTTCCGCCGATGTTACTCGCCAGTAGGTTCGGCGGTAGTGCCGGGTGGTTGTGGTGCGACCCACACCGGTCTTCCCCGTGGGGCGGCGATCAGGCCGTCGGGTCGGGAGGCGAGGTCGTCGGGTCGGGCGGTGATGAGGCCGTCGGGTCGGGCGGGACGGCCCGGAGCGCCTCGGTCAGGCCGGGCGCCGTCATGCCGATCTGCCAGGGCCGGGCGCCGAAGCCGGCCAGCACCTCGCGGACCGCATCCTCGTCCAGCGGTTCCGGCGGGGTCCAGGCCAGCCGGCGTACCGAATCGGGGGTGATCAGGTTTTCCGGAGGAAGCCGGTGCTCCGTGGCGAGGCCGGTGACCAGCTCCCGGCAGCGGGCCAGACGGGTCGCCGCCTCGGGGTCCCGCTCGGCCCACCGGTGCGGCGGGGGTGGCCCCTCCGCCGGCAGTGTGACCGGCAACTCGGCGTCGGGCAGCGCGCGGGCGTCGCTGAGCGCGTTGAGCCAGGTGCTGGTCAACCGGCGTACCGAACGGCCACCGAAGCCGGGCAGCGCCACGAGAGCCCGCTCGTCCTTCGGGTCGGCCTCGGCGGCGGCGACGATCCCGACGTCGGGTAGCACCCGGCCCGGCGTGCTGTCCCGGCGGGCCGCGATCGCGTCCCGCGCATACCAGAGGGCGCGTACCCGCGACAGTGCCCGCGCCCCGCGCACCCGGTGGATGCCGGAGGTCCGCCGCCACGGGTCGGGGCGGGTACGGGGCGGCTGTCCGGCACCGGCCACGAGCGCCGCGAACTCCTCGGCCGCCCACTCCGTCTTGCCCTGTCGCTCCAGCTCAGCCGCGAGGGCGTTCCGGAGGTCGATCAGCAGTTCGACGTCGAGCGCGGCGTAGCTGAGCCAGGAGGCGGGCAGTGGCCGGGTCGACCAGTCGGCGGCCGAGTGGTGCTTCTCCAAGGCGTACCCGAGCAGCGACTCGGTCAACGCGGCCAAGCCGACCCGCTCGAAGCCGGCGAGCCGGGCGGCGAGCTCCGTGTCGAACAGTCGCTGCGGACGCAAGCCCAGCTCGGTCAGGCACGGCAGGTCTTGGCTGGCTGCGTGCAGGACCCATTCCGAGTCGGCGATGGCCTCGTTGAGGACGGTCATGTCGGGCAGCGGAACGGGGTCGATCAGGACCGTGCCGGCGCCCTCCCGCCGCAACTGCACGAGGTAGGCCCGCTGCGAGTACCGGTAGCCCGAGGCGCGCTCGGCGTCCACCGCCACCGGACCGGTGCCGGCGGCGAAGCGCCGGGCCACCTCCGCCAGTTCGGCAGGCGTGGTCACAGGGAGCGGCGTACCGTCGCGGGGCGCGGTGAGTAGGACCGAGTCGGGCGTCTCCGCCGGTCCATCCGCGTCCCGACGGCGTTGGGGGGCTTCGTCGGTCACGTCGCCTACCGTACGGCCCGGGCATGTCGTGCCTGTGCAGCCGGGTCGGCGCGTCGGGTTACACCAGGAACGGCGGGGCGCTCTCAGGCCCGGACGGCGGGCATGGACGGCCGCTGCTCGGGCAGCACGGTCACGCCGGGCGGTGGCAGCCCGGCGGTCAAGGCGAGCAGCGCGCACCATCCCTCGAGGTGTACGGCCAGATCCTCGTCGAGCGGGGTCCAGGACGCGCGGATCTCGACGTCGGCCGTGTTCGGCGGCCCGGCCAGGGAGCCGAAGCGGGTCGACAGGGTCTGCGTCACGGTGCCGCCGATCGCGGTGTAGGCGGCGCCGTTGGTCGCCAGGGCGTCCACCAGCCAGCTCCACCCGACGCCCGGCAGCAGCGGGTCGGTGGCCAGCTCGGGCTCCAACTCCGCCGTCACGTACGTGACGAGCCGCATCGTGCCCTCCCACGCCTCGTGTCCGGCGGGGTCGTGCAGCAGGATCAGTCGCCCGGTCGCCACCTCGTCGTCGCCGCGCAGCACGGTGCCGCTCACCGCGTACCCGAAGGGTGCGAGCCGCTGTGGCGCGGGCACCTCATCGAGGGTGATCTCGGGTCGGTGCTGCCCGGCCTGCAGCCGGGCGACGGCGCGAGTGAACGCATCCGGGGGGACGGTCGATGGCGCCATGCCCGAAGCGTAGGCCCGGATGGGCCGTCAAGCGGAGGCGCCGCGCCGAAGTGACGTGCCGCTTGCGTCACCGGGCGTCGGTAATTTCGGATTCGTCCACTCACAACCAGTACTGGATCAGTCGACGGAGTGCGAGGTAACGGTGGTCGGTGGTCGGCGCTAGCGGGGCGCTGGGAGGTGTCCCTCCCGACGGCGACGAGCGCCGCGCGTGACACCATGGCGTGCAATGAGCCCATCTCCGCAGCCTGCCGCCGTCACCGACTCGCCGTTCCTGCGCGCCTGCCGCCGTGAGCCCGGGCCGCACACGCCCGTCTGGTTCATGCGCCAGGCCGGACGTTCACTGCCCGAGTACCGCCAGGTGCGCGCCGGCATCGGCATGCTGGAGTCCTGCCGGCGCCCGGACCTGGTCTGCGAGATCACGCTCCAGCCCGTACGCCGGCACGGGGTGGACGCGGCGATCCTGTTCAGCGACATCGTCGTGCCCCTCGCGGCCGCCGGCGTGGACCTGGACATCGTGCCCGGCACCGGACCGGTGGTCGCGAAGCCGGTCACGGCGCTCGCCGACGTCGAGGCGATCCCGAAACTCTCGTCCGAGCAGGTCGACTACGTCGCCGAAGCCATCCGCCTGCTGCGTCCCGAGTTGGGCGCCACGCCGCTCATAGGGTTCGCCGGCGCGCCGTTCACCCTGGCCAGCTACCTCGTCGAGGGCGGTCCGTCCCGCACGCACGCCAAGACCAAGGCGCTCATGTACGGGGCTCCCGACGTCTGGCACGCGCTGTGCCGGCGGCTTGCCGAGATCACGCTCACGTTCCTGCGGGTACAGGTCGACGCCGGGGTGGCGGCCGTCCAGCTCTTCGACTCGTGGGCCGGTGCGCTCTCGGAGGCCGACTACCGGCGGTACGTGCTGCCCCACTCGAAGGCGGTCCTCGGCGGCTTGGAAGGCGCGGGCGTGCCGCGTATCCATTTCGGCGTCGGCACCGCCGAACTGCTGACGGCCATGGGTGAGGCCGGCGCCGACGTGGTGGGCGTGGACTGGCGTACCCCGCTGAACGTCGCCACCGGGCGCATCGGAGCCGACAAGGCGGTCCAGGGCAACCTGGATCCGTGCACCCTCTTCGCGCCGGCCGAGGTGCTCTCCGCGGAGGTGCGCCGGGTGCTCGACGAAGGCCGGGCCGCCCCGGGTCACGTGTTCAACCTGGGGCACGGCGTCCTTCCCGAGACCGACCCCGACGCACTGACCCGCGTGGTCGCGCTGGTCCACGAGCTGTCAGCGCGGTAGCCGGCCGGTCGTTTCCCGGTCGCGGGTTGTCACCGGTCGCGGGCGCCCAGACGCAGCGCGGGCCAGGAGCCGTCGGCCGCCCAGCCGCCGTCGACCGAGAGGGTGGCGCCGTTGACGTACCCGCTGCGCGCCGGGTCGGCCAGGTAGGCCACCGCCTGCGCGATGTCCTCGGGGGTGGCGAATCGCCCGGCCGGGGTGTGCTCGGTGATGTCGGTGTCGACGTAGCCGCCCGAGGCCTGGTCCGCTTCGTCCATCTCGGTCTTGACCCAGCCCGGGCACACGGCGTTGACCCGCACGCCGCGCCCGCCCCACTCCACCGCGAGGGTGCGGGTGAGCCCGATCAGGCCATGCTTGCTGGCGTTGTAGGCCGCCCGGTCGCCGATGCCGCGCAGCCCGGCGACCGATGAGATGTTGACGATCGAACCCTGACCCTGGGTCAGCATCTGACGGCCGAGCACCTGCGACAGCAGGAACGGGCCGGTGAGGTTGACCTCCAGAACCTGTCGCCACATCGCGGCCGGGGTGTCCTCGGCCGGGCCGATGCAGGAGATGCCGGCGTTGTTGACCAGCACGTCGACGCGGCCGTACCGGTCCTGGACGGCCTGGGCGAACCCGGCGACGTCGCCCTCGTCCGAGACGTCGCCCACGACGGAGAGGGCATCGAAGCCGGTGACCGGAGCCCGGTCGAGCAGTGCGAGGGCGTAGCCGGAGGCGGCGAGCAGTTCCGCGGTACGCCGCCCGATGCCCTGAGCGGCGCCGGTGATCGCGGCGACCCGCAACGGATCCGTGGTCATCCCGGTCACCTTACGGCCACCCCGCCGGCCATGGTCGACAACCCGGGGGCTTCGATGGGTACATGCGGATCGTCGTCGTCGGTGGCGGTATCAGCGGGTTGGCCGCCGCATACAGGCTGGTCGAGCGGGGCGCCGAGGTTGTGCTCGTGGAGCAGAGCTCCCGGCTGGGCGGAAAGATCCACACTGCCGAGATCGCCGGCGGGCCGGTCGACCTGGGGGCCGAGGCGTTCGCGCTCCGGGACCCGCAGGGGCACCCGAGCGCCGCGGTCGAACTGGTGAACGCGGTCGGCCTGGCCGACTCGCTGGTGTACCCGGCGATCGGGAGGGCGGCGCTCGCGGTCGACGGGCGGCTGCGCCCACTCCCGGCGGGAACTCTGATGGGGGTACCCGGTGATCTGGAAACCCTCGACGGGGTGGCCACGGCCGCTGCGGACCGCGACCACGATGGTGGCCGGCCGCTCCTGGGGCCAGACGAGGACGCCGCCGTCGGAGCGCTGGTCCGCCGGCGGCTCGGCGACGAGGTGGCCGACCGGCTCGTCGACCCGATGCTCGGCGGGGTGTACGCGGGACGCGCCGACGATCTCTCGCTCGCCACCACCATGCCGGCGCTCGCGGTGACCTGCCGGCGCGAGCACACCCTGACCGGCGCGGTACGGGCCGCGCTAGCGGCGCGTCCGGCCAACAGCGGGCCGATCTTCGGCACGATCGTCGGGGGAGTTGGGCGTCTGGCCTCCGCCGTCGTGGAGCGCCTGGACGCCGCTGAGATCCGGCTGGGCCTGCCGGTCCGGTCGGTCACGCCCGCTGGCGCCGGCTGGCGGGTGACTGTCGGCTCCACCCGGGAACCGGACACGATCAGCGCCGACGCGGTGATCCTCGCGACCCCGGCGGCGCCGGCGGCCCGGCTGCTGGCGGGCGTCGAGCCGGGCGCGGGGGATCTCGTGGGCGAGCTCGACTACGCCAGTGTCGCGCTGGTCACGCTCGCGCTGCCCGAGACGGATCTGCCGGAGCTGTCCGGCCTTCTCGTACCCGCCACGGAAGGCTTCGCGGTCAAGGCCGCCACGTTCTTCGACCGCAAGTGGGCGCACCTGCGCCGCCCGGGTGTCACGCTCGTTCGGACCTCGTTGGGCCGCTACGGCGACGAGCGGGTCCTGCAGCGCGACGACGCCGGGCTGGCCAGCCTCGCCCATGCCGAGCTGGGCAGGCTGCTGGGCCGGCCACTGCCCGAGCCGGTGGACGCCCGGGTTCAGCGCTGGGGCGGTGCGCTGCCGCAGTACGCGCCCGGCCACCTGGACCGGGTGCTCATCGCCCGATCGAGCCTGCCGGCGACGGTCGCGCTGGCCGGCGCCGCCTACGACGGGGTCGGCATCCCGGCCTGCGTCCGGTCCGGCTGGACGGCCGCCGACCGGGTTCTGGAAGGATTGAATGCATGACGGAGTCCCAGACCAACGCGGCCCGCCTGCGCGAGCTGAACGCCACGATCCGGTACACGATGTGGTCGGTGTTCCGCGTCGCCGACCAACTCGGACCGGCGCCCCGCGACGAGATCGCCGCGGAGGTCGACGGTCTGCTCGGCCAGTTGGCCGAAAAGGACGTGGTGGTACGCGGCACCTACGACGTGTCCGGGCTGCGCGCCGACGCCGACGTCATGGTGTGGTGGCACTCCTCCAGCCCGGACGCGCTGCAAGAGGCCTACGGGATGCTGCGGCGCACCGCGCTGGGCCGGTACCTGGCCCCCGTGTGGTCGCAGATGGCGCTGCACCGCCCGGCGGAGTTCAACAAGAGCCACCTGCCGGCGTTCCTGGCCGACGAGCAGGCTCGCGACTACGTCTGCGTCTACCCGTTCGTGCGCTCGTACGAGTGGTACCTGCTGCCCGACGAGGAGCGCCGCGCCCTGCTGGCCGAGCACGGCCGGATGGCGCGCGGGTATCCGGACGTGCGCGCCAACACGGTGGCGTCGTTCGCGCTCGGCGACTACGAGTGGATGCTCGCGTTCGAGGCCGACGAGCTGCACCGGATCGTCGACCTCATGCGTGACCTGCGCGCCTCCGGTGCCCGCCGGCACGTCCGCGAGGAGGTCCCGTTCTTCACCGGGCGGCGCCGCTCGGTCGGCGACATCGTCGCGGCGCTGCCTTAGGTCACCCCGCTTCGACCGGACTGGTCACCTGTCGGCGCATCGGCACATGCGGGATGCCGTCCTCGACGAACCGCGGCCCGGTGACCTCGAATCCGAACCGGGCGTAGAAACCGGCCAGGTGGGCCTGTGCGTCCAGTACCGACGGACGCTCGCCGATCAGGTCGAGCGCCGACGCCAGTAGCCGGCCGGACAGGCCCGCTCCGCGATGGGCGGTGGCCGTGCAGACCCGCCCGATCCGAGCCGCCTCCAGATCTTGGAGAATCCGAAGGTACGACGCCGGGGCCCCATCGTGCTCCAGCCACAGGTGGATCGTGTCCGGCTCGACGTCCCGGCCATCCAGTTCCGGGTACGGGCAGGTCTGCTCCACCACGAACACGTCGACCCGCAGCCGCAGCAGCGCGTACAGCGTGGTGGCGTCGAGTTCTGCGAAGCGCGCGGTCCGGAGGATCACTCCGCGGGCTCGAGCGTCAGGCTGATCGAGTTGATGCAGTACCGCTGGTCGGTCGGGGTCGGGTAGCCCTCGCCCTCGAAGACGTGGCCCAGGTGTGAGTCGCACCGGGCGCAGCGCACCTCGACGCGGCGCATGCCAAGCGTGCTGTCCTCCAAGAGGCGCACCCGATCCTCTGCGAGGGGGCTGAAGTAGCTGGGCCAGCCGCAGTGCGACTCGAACTTGGTGTCGCTGGCGAACAGTTCGGCCCCGCAGGCGCGGCAGCGGTACACGCCCTTGGTCTTGGTCGAGACGTACTCGCCGGTCCACGGTGCCTCGGTGCCGGCCCGGCGCAGTACCCGGAACTCAGCCGGAGACAGCGTCGCCCGCCACTCATCATCGGTCTTGCGTACTTCTGGCTTCTGGGTTTCGTGCTCCATGGTTCGATCCAACACCAGTGGCAGGGCGAATGGTGTCGCGTATGGTGCGGCTCATGGCAGATGCGCTGCAACTCGAGGTGGCGGGCCGGACGGTCCGGATCAGCAGCCCTGAGCGGGTGTGCTTCCCGGAGCGCGGGTTCACCAAGCGGGACCTCGTCGAGTACTACCTCGCCGCGGGCGACGCGATCCTGCGGTCGCTACGGGACCGACCGACGACGCTGCAGCGCTTCCCCGACGGCGTCGGCGGCGAGATGTTCTTCCAGAAGCGGGTTCCGGCGCGAGGCGTGCCCCCCTGGGTGGAGACCGCGAAGATCACCTTTCCCAGCGGGCGCAGCGCCGACGAGCTCTGCCCCGTCGACCTCGCGCACGTCGTGTGGGCCGCGCAGATGAACACGGTCGTGTTCCATCCGTGGCCGGTGCGCCGCGCCGACGTTGACCGCCCGGACGAGCTGCGCGTCGATCTGGATCCGCAGCCGGGTACGGACTTCACCGACGCGGTCAAGGTGGCGGGTACGGTCCGCGAGATTCTCGCCGAGTTGGGCTGGACCGGATATCCGAAGACCTCCGGCGGGCGGGGCGTGCACGTCTACGTCCGGATCAGCCCGCAGTGGAGTTTCATCGACGTGCGGCACGCCGGGATCGCCCTGGCCCGCGAGATCGAGCGGCGCCGGCCCGACCTGGTGACCACCGCGTGGTGGAAGGAGGAGCGCGGGTCCAAGGTGTTCGTCGACTACAACCAGATGGCGCGCGACCGCACGATCGCGTGCGCGTACTCCCTGCGGGCCAACAGTCGAGCGACGGTCTCCACCCCGGTGACCTGGGACGAGTTGGCCGACGTCGAGCCCGACGACTTCGACCTGCGCACGGTACCCGCCCGCCTCGCTGCCGGAACGGATCCGCATGCCGGCATCGACGACGTGGCGCACGACATCACGCCGCTGCTCGAGTGGTACGAGCGTGGGGGCGCCACCGACCTGCCGTACCCGCCGGACTACCCCAAGATGCCGGGCGAGCCGAAGCGGGTGCAGCCGAGCAAGGACCGCGACCTGAAGGGGTAAGGGCCGGTCAGGCGGGGGTCGGCGCCGGTTCGGTCGCCGCCAGCACGGCGGCCAGCAGCCCCGGGAAGTGCTGATCCAGTTCGTCGCGACGGAGCGAGACGTACCGTCCCGTGCCGACAGCCCGGGTGTGCGTCACGCCGGCCTCGCGCAGCACCTTCAGGTGATGCGAGCGCGTCGCCTTCGGTAACTGCTCCTCCAGTGCGCCGCACAGCCGTTCACCCCCGTCGGCGAGCGCCCGCACCATGCGCAGCCGGGTGGCGTCGGCGAGCGCCTGCAGGACGGCTGTCACCGGCACGCCGGCCAGTGCCGGCTCCGCCACTTCGCTCATGTGATCGGCCCCACTTAGTTCGACACTCTTGGAACTATCGCCGTAATGTTCGTTCCAATGATATCGAACTAAGGGGGGTGGGGACATGCCCGCGCTGCTCGCGGTCGTGCTCTGGGGCGTGATGTTCTCAGTTATCGGTCACGCGGTCCGTCTCGTGGATCCGTTCAACCTGACCGCGATCCGGTATGTCCTGGCAACGCTGTTCCTCCTCGCGATCCTGGCCTGGCGGGAGGGGCTCGACGGGCTCCGCTTCGGCGGCCGGACGGCCGAGCTCACCGTCCTCGGCTCGGTCGGCTTCGCCGGATTCAACCTTTTCTCCAGCGTCGGGCTGACCTACACGCAGCCCCAGCACGCCGCGCTGATGGTCGCCCTCACCCCGCTGTTGACCGTGCTCGTCCGCTGGGCCCGCGACGGAGTACGCCCGCAGCCGGTGACCCTCGCGCTGGTCGCGGCCGCGCTCGGCGGAGTCGGCCTGGTCATCACCCGGGGCCGCTTCGACACCCTGGCCAGTGTCAGCGTCGGCGATCTGCTGATGCTCGCCGCGGTGGCCGGCTGGTCGATCTACACCCACGGTGCCGGGCGCTTCGGCACCTGGTCGCCGTTGCGCTTCACCGCCCTCAGTTCCCTGACCGGCGCCGTTACCATCGTCGTTCTCACCGCTGTCGCCGACGCGATCGGCTGGCAACACCTGCCGTCGCTGGCCGCGGTCCGGGCGGCCGGGGCGGATATCGCCTATGTCGTGCTGGCCGGCACGGTCGTCGCGGCCCTCGCCTGGAACACGGCGGTACGGCGGCTCGGCGCGGCCAACGCGGCGTTGTTCATGAACCTGGTGCCGGTAACCGCGTTCGGGGTGGCGATGCTGCGTGGCTACCAGCCGGGTCTCGCCGAGTTGGCCGGGGCGCTGATCACGATCGTCGCACTGGTGACAGCGAACCTGTACGCCCGTGGCGCGCCAACTCGCCGGCCGGTGCCGGCAGGCCCCACCGCCGCGACGGAGGAGCGGCCGGCCACGGCGTGCGGGGTGAACGCCCAGGCCGTTGACGTGGCGCCGGCAACGTCCTGAACATCGGCCGCAAGGGCCTGTCGTCCTGGAGCCTGCAGATCGGCCGCTGGTCGTGGAACTCGCGTACCCGCAAGCAGCGCTTCGACCTGCCCGGCCCGTTTTCCTGGCGCTCCAACTAGGGCCCCTGCGCAGTGATCGCGGTACGTCGTGCGATCACTGCGCAGGGCAGGTGGTGCCCTTCGCCGGTACGGTCAGGTCGATCAGGTACCGGTTGACGGCGTTGGTGATGCAGCGAGTCTGCGGGTAGGCCGTGTGGCCCTCGCCCTGCCAGGTGAGCACCACGCCCACGCCGAGCATGTTCGCGAGCTTGGGCGTCTGCTCGTACGGGGTGGCCGGGTCGCCGGTGGTGCCGACGACGACGATCGGGGGCGCGCCCTTGGCCGCGCCGGCCGGGTACGGGTCGCGCTTGCCCGGCCACTGGGCGCAGACCAGGTCGAGCGCCGTGGACGCGCCGAACAGCGGGTACTTCTTTCGCCACTCGGTCTGCAGGCTTCGAAGCTTGTCCACGGGCGGGGT
>JAOPWA010000025.1 GCA_025965915.1 Dactylosporangium sp.
ATGCGCTCGACCGGGCGCTGGAGGCGTTGGCCTACGGCTACGCGGAGATGACCCGTACGCCTGCCGAGGCGCACTGGGAGAAGCCGGCAGGTAAGGGCGAGCCGGTTCGAATGACCAAGACGTGGCACGTGGTGCCCCGCGGCATCGCGCTCGTCATCGGCTGCAACACGTTCCCCACCTGGAACTCGTACCCCGGCCTGTTCGCATCGCTGGTCACGGGCAACGCCGTCGTGATCAAGCCGCACCCGCGCGCCGTCCTCCCGCTCGCGGTCACCGTGAAGTACGCCCGGGAGGTGCTCGCCGAGGCCGGGTTCGACCCGAACCTGGTCACGCTCGCGGCCGAGGCGCCCGGCGAGGGCCTGGCGAGCGTCCTGGCGCTGCGGCCCGAGGTCAGGATCGTCGACTTCACCGGCTCGACCGAGTACGGCGACTGGCTGGAGGCGAACGCCCGCCAGGCCGTGGTCTACACGGAGAAGGCCGGCGTGAACACCGTCATCGTCGACGGGACCGACGACTTCGCCGGCATGTGTCGCAACATCGGGTTCTCGCTCGTCCTCTACAGCGGACAGATGTGTACGACGCCGCAGAACATCCTCGTTCCGCGCGAGGGCATCGCCACCGAAGGTGGTCACAAGAGTTTCGACGAGGTGACCGAGGGAATAGCCGCGGCGGTCGGCAAGCTGACCGGCGACCCGGTCCGGGGGGTCGAGTTGACCGGCGCCATCGTCAACGACGGGGTGGTGGAGCGTCTGGAGCGGGTCCGAAGCCTCGGCGAGGTCGTGCTCGACTCGCAGTCGGTCACCCATCCGACCTTCGGTGACGCGGTCGTGCGTACCCCGGTGATCCTCAAGCTGGACGCGGACAGCGAGGAGACCTACGGCAGCGAGTGGTTCGGGCCTATCTCGTTTGTCGTCGCCACGGATTCCACAGAGCACAGTCTGGAGGTCTTCCGGCGCACCGTCGGGCGGAGGGGCGCACTCACGGCGTCGGTGTACTCGCGCGATGACAAGGTGTTGGACGCCTCGGAGCGGGCCGCGCTGGACGTTGGTGTGCACCTTTCGGCAAATTTGACCGGTGGTGTCTTCGTCAACCAGTCGGCGGCCTTCTCCGACTTCCATGGCAGTGGCGCCAACGCGGCCGCCAACGCCGCGCTCACCGACGGAGCATACGTGGCCAGCCGCTTCCGCATCGTGCAGTCGCGCCGGCATTCGTGAAGCCATCTATCCAATTCAGAATAGACATATATCTATCTACGGATCGGGTAAACGCTACCCCTCATCCCTGTTCTCTAACCGATATCCGCTGTCATAATCGCGAATTCAGAGCTTAATCTGGCCGTCCGATTTGGGGCTGTACGGGGTCGGCGGACCTCGTGTAGCGTGCGTGTTCGGTCGTCGTGCGTCGCCGGTGTCCACACAGGGCACGTCGAGACATCGACGACTCCGGCGCCGTGACCGCGACGTCGGGGGTTAGTGAGAACCAGCACCACCGAAGTGAGGAAGTGCACCGTGGCACAGGGCACCGTCAAGTGGTTCAACAGCGAGAAGGGCTACGGCTTTATTGCCGTCGACGGGGGGCAGGACGTTTTCGTTCACTTCTCGGCGATCCAGATGGACGGCTACAAGTCGCTGGAGGACGGTCAGCGCGTCGAGTTCGAGATCGCGCAGGGCAACAAGGGTCCGCAGGCCGAGAACGTCCGTCTCGCCGCCTGATCACTCCAGACTCGCACCACTTCTAGGACACCGTTCCTCTGCTGGGGAACGGTGTCCTTCGTTTCGGTGTTACCGAGCCTCTGTATCACCGCGCCCCTTTGTACGTCGCCATGCATCGCTCGCGGCTGCCGCTCTTTGCGGTCGGTTGGTTGCTTGATCGGGCAAATTCGCCGGAAAGTTGTGGTCTCTCTGGGGCTAACGCCACAACTTCCGGGAAGTTGCGGCCTGTGCGGGGTGGGCTTGGCCGACGTGGGGCCTTTGGGTGGTGGGGTCGTGGCCCGCGACGGGTGGTGGTCCGCCGGGGCGTAGGAGACCTCGGTGGGGTCCTGCTGGTCACCGGCCGTTTTCTTGCACTCTCGGGTGGAGAGTGCTAAACAAGTCACTGGCACTCGGAAGTGTCGAGTGCCAAAAGGTCGGGGTCGGTTTGGGTCACCGGCCGTAGCCGGGCCGGCCGGCGTCTCTGGGCGCCGGGCGGGCCGGGTGCGGCTGGGGACCGGTCGTCGCGGGCTATCCGGTCCGGCCTACGAGGGTTCTCTCAGCAGCCGCTGGGAAACCGCCGAAGGTGCGTAAGCAGCGGAGCGTCACTGGTCAACGCCAGGGCGGGCCGTGACCGTGTCCAGGAGGACAACGCCGAATGGCCAAGATTATCGCTTTCGAGGAAGAGGCGCGCCGCGGTCTTGAGCGGGGAATGAACGTCCTCGCCGATGCCGTCAAGGTGACGCTGGGCCCGAAGGGCCGCAACGTCGTCCTCGAGAAGAAGTGGGGCGCTCCCACGATCACCAATGACGGTGTGAGCATCGCCAAGGAGATCGAGCTCGAGGACCCCTACGAGAAGATCGGCGCCGAGCTGGTCAAGGAGGTCGCCAAGAAGACCGACGACGTCGCCGGTGACGGCACGACGACGGCGACCGTCCTGGCCCAGGCGCTAGTCCGCGAGGGCCTGCGCAACGTCGCGGCCGGCGCGAACCCGATGGCCCTCAAGCGGGGCATCGAGTCCGCCGTCGCCGCCGTGGCCGAAGAGCTGGCCAAGATCGCCAAGGACGTCGAGACCAAAGAGCAGATCGCGTCCACCGCGTCGATCTCCGCCGGTGACCCCACCGTCGGTGAGATCATCGCCGAGGCAATGGACAAGGTCGGCAAGGAAGGCGTCATCACCGTCGAGGAGAGCAACACCTTCGGCCTGGAGCTCGAGCTCACCGAGGGTATGCGCTTCGACAAGGGCTACATCTCTCCGTACTTCTGGACCGACGCGGAGCGGATGGAGGCCGTCCTCGACGACCCGTACATCCTGATCTACAACGGCAAGATCTCCTCGGTGAAGGACCTGCTCCCGATCCTGGAGAAGGTCATGCAGTCGGGTAAGCCGCTGACGATCATCGCCGAGGACATCGAGGGCGAGGCGCTGGCCACCCTGGT
>JAOPWA010000205.1 GCA_025965915.1 Dactylosporangium sp.
GCTGATCACACGACTGCGCGACCGCGGAGCGGCGGTACTGATCGTCAGCCACAACCTCGACCAGGTCTTCCGCATCGCCGACCGGGTGGCCGTGCTGCGACGAGGCAGGCAGGTCGGTACCCGCACCATCACGGAGACCAGCCGCAACGAGGTGGTTGCCATGATCACCGGCGCGTCCTGAACATGGCCGTTCCAAGTCAGAAGGCTGTGGTGCTGAGGTCCGCCCTGAAGGCTGCGGATGTCGTCGGGCAGGTCGTCGGCCCTGACGTCGCCGCTGCGTCGGTTCCCCAGTACCCGGTCAGTCCCGCCTGAAGTCGGCCTTGCGGATGCGGGCGTGTACACCCGTCGTAATGTCGACGACCTGGGAGACGACGAAGCTGGCCGCGGCGCTGAGGTAGGCGTAGGCGACCGGCCCGTCCAGCCCGAGTTCCTGGTGCAGAAATGCGAGCGCGTTGCGTACCGCGGTCTTCATGGCCAGATCCAGACTGGTGTACTGGCCACCCACCGGTCCGTCCGGGTCGGACAGACCGATCGGCAGCCAGTACTCGGGCGTCTCCGCGAAGGGATAGCTGAACGCCACGGCGGGTGCCGGTCCTCCCGGCTTGACGACGGTGAGTCGCAGTGTGGCGCGCAGCGAGGCCTCGTGCGCCGTCAGCGCGACCTCCCCGTCTCCCTGCGCGAAATGCGGGTCGCCGGTGTGGAAGCCCGCGCCCGGTAGCTGGACAGGCAGGTACAGCGTGCAGCCGACGCCCATGTCGCGGATGTCCATGTTGCCGCCGGCGACCGTCGGCGGAATCGAGTTGACCATGGCCGTGGTGTCGATCGCGACGCCCATGATGCCGAGGAACGGGTCGAGCGGGAAGCTGGCCCCACCCGGGCCCGGCAGCACTCCGCGGTCCTCGCGCCCCACTCTCCGCACGGGTGTGAAGACCGAGACGTTACCGTCGGCGATGAGGTATTTCCGGCACGCGGGGTCTTTCGTGAACTCCTCCGGCAACTCCCCTGGCAGGGCCCCGCGGCCATGGCGGCTGGAGATCACGCCGTACTGCACCCGCCGGCGTAGCCGCAGGACCTCGATCTTGAGGACGTCGCCGGGCATAGCGCCGGTGACGCACAGCGGTCCGGTGATGACGTGCGGCCCGGGCCCGGTGTGCTGCTTGTGCGCCGCCACGGCCACCGCGTCCCGGAGTACCTGCTGGGGTGGCACGCCATGGGAACCGAAGTACGCGAGGGGGTTTCTGCCCTGGTCTTCGAGTAGGCCTTCGTGGGAGATCGTGTCGATGGTGACGACCGATCCCGACGGCACCTCGGCAATCGGGGGCGTCAGGCGGTTGGGTAACTCACCCCACTGCACGGTCTGCGGACCCGCCTGGATGTACCGGCCCTCCGCGGGGCCGGTCCCGGGTTGGAGGACCGGTGGGCCGGTTGTCGCGGCGGCGACCGGGTGATCCTGCACGGGGGTGCCGGCGAGCGAGCCGCCGGCCGCCAGCGTCAGCGCGGCGCCCAGGAAGGTGCGTCGGCCCAGAGCTGACGTCAGGAGTTCTGCGACGGCCTGCGGTTGGCTCATGTGGGTTCCCCAGGTTCGTTCCGCCGATGTATCGGTGGAACTCCCCACCCATCTTGCACCTGGGCGGTGGGGCCACCTGGCTCGGCCTCACGCCCGGTCGTCCCGGGTATCGCGTCGATCTCCGCGGCTATCCGCCTGGCACGAGCAGCGGTGATGCCGGACGGAGATCGTGGGAACTTTCCGGGCCGGCTGTAGCGACTATTACCGCGTGCAGGACCGAGATCGCACCGCGCCGCCGCTTGACGGCTTGGGCGTGACCTGCTCGCTCCGTACTCGAGGACACGCTGCGACTGCGAGGAGACGTTTGATGCGCAAGGTTCTGGTCCGGTCCGGTGCCGGGCTGGCGGGTGTGCTCGGCGCGCTGGTGCTGGCGGCGACGCCGGCGTCGGCCCACGTGACGGTCAATCCGTCCAACGCCACCCAGGGTGGCTACAGCAAGCTGACCTTCCGGGTGCCGAATGAGAAGGACGCCGCCGCGACCACGCAGGTGGAGGTCGATCTTCCGCAGGACACGCCGGTCGCGTCGGTGTCGGTGAAGCCGACGACGGGGTGGACGGCGACGGCGACGAAGTCGAAGCTGGACAAGCCGATCAAGAACGACGACGGCGAGATCACCGAGGCTGTCACGAAGATCGTGTGGAAGGCCAACAGCCCGGACGCCGCGATCCAGGTGGGGCAGTTCCAGGAGTTCGACCTCTCGGCCGGGCCGCTGCCCGCAGCCGACAAGATCGTGTTCAAGGCGTTGCAGACGTACTCCGACGGAGAGGTGGTGCGCTGGATAGAGGAGCCGGCCGCTGACGGAAAGGAGCCGGCCCACCCGGCGCCGACGGTGAAGTTGGCCGCTGCGGCAGCTGCCACCAACGCGGGCGGCACCGCTGCCAACACGGCAGGCAAGGGCACGTCGGCGGCGAAGGCCACCGACGATGACGCGAGGTCGCGCGCCAATCTCGGGCTCGGGCTCGGTGTCGCCGCCCTGGTCCTGGCCCTCGTGGGCGTCGTGCTCGCCGGCCTGGCCTGGCGCCGCCGGCCAGCCGCCTGACCGTCCGGCGCATGTGCGGCCCACAGCCGGGGAGTGGGCCGCACACAGGCGCCGTTGAGATGAGAGAAGACAAGCGTTGAGGCGGACGGGTTGGCCGCGCCGGATGGCGCTGTTGATCACTGCTCTGTTGACCACGGTACTGGTGATGCCACCGGCCGCATGGGCGCACAGCCAACTGCGCGCCACCATGCCGGCGGCCTCGGCGACCGTTACGGCGCCCATTGGCGAGGTCACCCTGACGTTCAACGAGCCGGTCCATCAGCGCTTCAGCATCGTGGTGGTCGAGGGCCCGGGCGGGCTTTCGTACAACGACGGGCCGGTGCGGGTGGTGGACACGACGGTGCACCAGCCGGTATATCCGCTCAAGTCGGGCTCCTACACTGTGCAGTGGCGGGTGGTGTCAGCCGACAGCCACCCGGTGGAAGGCAGATTCGGGTTCACCGTGGCGCTGCCAGCGCAACTGGAGCCGCCGGCCGGACCGCCGTCGCGGAATGCGTCGCACCTGGCCGCCGGCGCGGACGGCCGTTCCGGGTCGTGGTGGCCCTGGCTGCTCGGCCTCGCCGTGCTGGCGGTTGGCTCGGTGACGGCTTTTCGACTCGTACGACGTAGACGCTGATGACCTCGACTTCCGCCCCGACGTCGACCCCGGCTCCGCCGAGGCCGGGTCGGCAGCTCGCCCTGACCGGCTTCGCCGCGACGGCGGCCGGCGTGATCGTGCTCGTCATCGCGTTGCGTACCGGCGGCGGCGCGGGCCAGGCGCAGTTGGTCGCGCTGCCCACCGCCGGGCCCGGTACGACCTGGGGCCTACCGGTCGCGCGGCTGCTCACCGACGCGCTCGGCACGCTCACCGTCGGCCTCGCGGTGACCGCCGCGTTCCTGTTGCCCGGCGACGGGCAGCTGATCTCGGCGGCCGGTTACCGGCTGCTGCGCCGCGCGGCTGTCGTCGCGCTCGGTTGGTCGGTGGCCTCGGCGGCGCTGATCGTCTTGACCCTGTCGGACCTGCTCGGGGTGCCGCTGCCGCAGGCAGCCTCCGGGGCGGGACTGGCCAGCTTCGTCACCTCTGTTTCAAGTGGGCAGGCGTTCGCCTTGCAGGCCGGTCTCGCTGCGGGAGTCGCGGCGGCCTGCGGGCGGGTACTACGCCGTGACACCGCCGCCTGGACCGCACTGGTGGCTGTGGCGGCGGTGCTGCTGCCGGCGTTCACCGGCCACGCCGCCGGTGCCGGCAATCATCAGGTCGCGGTGACGAGCCTCGCCATGCACGTGGTCGCGGCGGCGCTGTGGGCCGGTGGGTTGGCTGCGCTGCTGGCGCTGCGCGGCACCGACGTCCTCGCCGGCGTCGCCACCCGGTACAGCCGGCTGGCCCTCGGTTGCTTCGCCGTGGTGGCGTTCAGCGGTGCGGCCAACGCGCTCGTCCGCCTCGGCTCGATCGACCAGCTGTGGCGCTCGGCGTACGGCGCGCTCGTCGTGGGCAAGATGATCGCTCTGGTGACGCTCGGCGGGTTCGGCGTGCTGCACCGTACGCGTACCCTGCCGGCCCTGCGGGCGGGCCGACCGGGCGCCTTCCGGCGGTTCGCCGCTGCCGAGGTCGTCGTCTTCGCGGCCACGTTCGGGCTGGCCGTGGCGCTGTCGCGCAGCCCGACCCCGGTGCCGTCCAACCCGCCCAACCCGGACCCTGCCACCGATCTGCTCGGCTTCACCATGCCGCCGGCCCCGACCGCGGAGCGGATGATCACCCAGATGGTGCCGGACCTGTTCTTCATCACCGCCGTCATGGTCGCCGCCGGCGCCTACCTGGCCGGGGTGTGGCGGCTGCGGCGACGCGGCGACACATGGCCGGTGGAGCGGACCCTCTGCTGGCTCGCCGGCCTGGCGGTGCTGGGTGCCGTGACCCTGCTGGGAATCGGCAAGTACGCGTACATCCTGTTCAGCGTGCACATGGCCCAGCACATGGTGCTGTCCATGGTCGTACCCGTCCTGCTGGTGCTCGGCGCACCCGCCACCCTCGCGCTGCGGGCGCTGCACCCATCACCGGATCCGGCCGTGCGCGGACCCCGGGAGTGGCTGTTGCTGGCGCTGCACAGCCGGCTCACCCGCCTGCTCACGCACCCCGTGGTCGCACTCACGCTGGTGATCGCGAGCCTCT
>JAOPWA010000207.1 GCA_025965915.1 Dactylosporangium sp.
CGCGCGGCCTGCACGTCGTTGGCGGGCGGGGCTCCGGGGCGGTGCTCGCGCTGGTGGGCCCGCCGGGTGTTGGCAAGACCAGCCTCGGCGAGTCCGTCGCGCGGGCGTTGGGACGGAATTTCGTCAGGGTATCGCTGGGCGGTGTCCGCGACGAGGCGGAGATCCGCGGTCACCGGCGCACCTACGTCGGCGCGCTGCCCGGCCGCATCGTGCGCGCCATCCGCGAGGCCGGTTCGATGAACCCGGTCGTGCTGCTCGACGAGGTCGACAAGCTGTCGGCCGGCTACGCAGGCGACCCGGCGGCCGCCCTGCTGGAGGTACTCGACCCGGCCCAGAACCACACGTTCCGCGACCACTATCTGGAGGTCGACCTCGACCTGTCGGACGTGCTGTTCCTGGCCACCGCCAACGTCGCCGACACCGTCCCAGGCCCGCTGCTGGACCGCATGGACGTAGTGGCGCTCGACGGGTACACCGAGGCGGAGAAGGTCGCGATCGCCCGTGACCACCTGCTCCCCCGCCAACTCGAACGCGCCGGTCTGACCGAGTCCGACGTTCAGGTTGACGACGAGGTGTTGAGTCGCGTCGCGACCGAGTACACCCGGGAGGCGGGGGTGCGGCAACTGGAACGCGCACTGACCAGGATCCTGCGCAAGGTCGCCGTCAAGCTGACGTCCGACGCTTCGCCGGTCCGGGTAGGGCCGGGCGACCTGCGGGCATACCTCGGGCGGCCCCGGTTCACCCCTGAATCGGCGGAGCGTACCGCCGTGCCGGGCGTCGCGACCGGCCTTGCCGTCACCGGTACGGGTGGGGACGTGCTGTTCATCGAGGCCACCGCCATGGATGGTGAAGCCGGCCTGACGCTGACCGGTCAGCTCGGCGACGTGATGAAGGAGTCGGCGCAGATCGCGCTGTCGTACCTGCGATCGCACGCCTCTTCGCTCGGCATCGACCCGGCCGCGCTGGTCGGCCGCCGGCTGCACCTGCACGTACCGGCGGGCGCCGTCCCCAAGGACGGCCCGAGCGCGGGTATCACGATGGCGACCGCGCTCGCCTCGCTGGCCACCGGCCGACCGGTACGCCCCGAGGTCGGCATGACCGGCGAGCTGACCCTCTCGGGTCGGGTGCTGCCCATCGGCGGGGTGAAGCAGAAGCTGCTCGCCGCCCATCGGGCCGGGCTCACCGAGGTCATCATCCCGGCGCGCAACGAACCCGACCTCGACGATCTACCCGTCGAGGTGCGGGAGGGGCTGACCATCCACACCCTGAGCGACGTCAAGGATGTGTTGGCGCGGGCGTTGCGGCCGGCGGATGAGGTGGCCGCACCCGTCGCGGCGTAAAGAAGTCGCGGCGTGACGAAACGACGGTGGGCCGTCCGGATTACCCGGGCGGCCCATCGTCGTCTCGGTCTCAGCCTGGAACTGTCTGCTTGAGCTCGCGCCAGAGGTACTCGACACCCGGGCCTTGTCAAGATTGGTTGCCAGGGATGTTCTTCCAGTCCTGCGGATTGGTCCCCGGGGGTGCCGGGTCCTTACCCCGCTGACCCCTGGCCTGGCTCGCGACCGGTATGCGCTCGCCGGTCTTACGGCTCAGCGCCTCGATCATCTCCTGCTTGTCCATCGATTCGACGTTGGGTATCCCGTGCTCTCGCGCTATCCGGGCCACCTCGCCGGTCTTCATTTCCTCGAGGTTCGGTGGGAGTGACACTTGATCATCACCTCAGCTGCCAGTCCAAACCTTTCGACTACCCAGCCGGATACCGGCAAACGTACGGCCGCGGCCGGGGTTTCCGCCCTGTCCAAGCACCTGTCGACGCTGGAACAGGCCGGGTACATCAGGATCCGCAAGATCAACAGCGGCCGGCGCCGATACACCCATCTGCAGTTGACCCGCCAGGGTCGAGCCGCGTTCGAGGCCCACGCCAGCGCCCTGCAGGCGCTCATCGCCGCCGCCAAATCGGCTCCGCCGAAACCCGGCCCGTGACCGTCCGAAAATTCTTGGTCGACGTTGTCGATTCGGTCCGGTGCCGTCCGTCGGGTTGGTGAAGGCTAGGGCGAGGCCGAGGCGAAAGCCTAGGTCAGGCCGAGGATGGGCGAACGAAACCGAGAGAAGGGCAACCCCATGGCTCAGTACCTGATCCTGATCTACGAGAACGAGACCGGCTGGCAGGATGCGTCGCCGGAGGACTACCAGCAGGCGATGGACGCGCACAACCGCTTCCCTCAGCAGGTGGGTGAGCTGGGCGGCAAGCTGCTCGGCGGCAACGCCCTGCAGCCGACCACGACGGCGACGACGATCCGCGGTGACGTCGTGACCGACGGCCCGTTCGTCGAGACCAAGGAGGCCCTGGGCGGCTACTACCTGATCGAGGCGAATGACCTCGACCAGGCCCTGGCCATCTCCAAGCTGTGCCCGGCGCCGTACGGCGGAGTCGAGGTCCGACCGATCATGACCTTCGACCAGTGACGGCGACCGGATGACGGCAGCCGCCTCGGACGTCCAGAAGGCGGTCGCTGAGGCGCACCGTCGCGAGTGGGCCTTCGTGCTCGCCGCGACCGTGCGCATCACCCGCGACCTCGATCTCGCCGAGGAGTGCGTCCAGGATGCGTATGCGCGCGCCCTCGCGAGCTGGGGCGCGAGCGGCATCCCCGCGAAGCCGGGCGCCTGGCTGACTACCGTCGCCCGCCGTCGGGC
>JAOPWA010000211.1 GCA_025965915.1 Dactylosporangium sp.
TGGCGCCGGGCAAGGTCTGTTGGCTGGACGGGGTCTGGCTGATGCCCCACACGTTGGTCCACTGGTCGCGTGACTCGGTCATGGCCACCGGCGCGACCGTGGTGTCGGCGCTGCCTTGCCAGATCGCTACCCGCGGCCAGGGGCCGGTGTAGCCGGGGTAGGAGTTGCGTACCAGGTCGCCCCACTGGGTCGGGGTCTTGTTGTTGGTGTTGGCCGAGGTGCAGTTTGAGTTCTGGATCCCGGTGGTGGAGCACTGTGCGGGTGGGCCGGAGTCGATGGATCCGGCGGCGAACACGTCGGGGTAGTCGGCGAGCAGGTCGGCGGTCATGCCGCCGCCGGCGGACAGACCGGTGATGTAGATCCGCTTCGGGTCAACCTTGTAGTGGGACTCGGCGTACTGCACCATCTGGAAGATCGACAGGGCCTCGCCTTTACCGCGGCTGTCGTTGGACGGTGTGCCCCAGTCGAAGCAGTAATTGATGGGGTTGCTCGCCGAGGGCTGCTCAGGGAAGGCCAGCGCGAAGCCCCACATGTCGGCGTACTTGGGCCAGCCGGAGTGGCTGTAGTAGTCGTTGGCGGACTGGGTGCAGCCGTGTAGCGCCACTACGAGGGGCGCGTTGGTGGGCAGGTTGGTGGGCAGGTAGCTGTACATGTTCAGGGCGCCGGGGTTGGAGCCGAATCCGGTCACCTGGGTCAGGGTGGCGGCGGCCTGGGCTGCTGGCGCGATCAGCGGGATGGTCACTGCGGCGGCGACGGTGGCAACGGCGATGGCGGCCGTGACAAGTCGAGGTCTACGCATCGGTGCACCTCCTCGGATCTGAATATGGCGAGGTCAGACACGGACTTGGTGAGACCAAGTTATGCGTACAAATCGACGATTGGAAATGGGCTGGTAACACACAACCAACCTTCATGAAATAGCGATCTGAGCCTGACGCCATCCCGAGCAACCGGGAAGGGCTCGCGCCAGACGAGGCAGCGCAGCGGGTCGCGGTCGGGCGGTGTGCGTGCCGAAAATGCCGTCCATGCAGGTTAAGCAGCATGTCGGTACTCGTGGAGGATGCCACCGAGTCGATCACGTCTGCCGATGTCGAGGTCCCGGACCAGTCCCGACGGGTCGTATAGGCGGATGAACTCCTCGCCGAAGATCGTGGTGAACAACTCCAAGGAGGCGCTGAACCGTCCTCTGGCTGCCATCACCGTCTGATCGGGTCCGATCGAGCAACGGTTTGCAACCCGTTGCTGGGGCTGCTCAATACCATTCGAGGGGGTTCGTTCTGGCGGACGAAAGCGGCGATTCGGACTGGAGATGGAGCAACGGATTCCTAATGAACAGCTCCGATCTCGACCGCAGGTCCGTGGCCTGCGGTTTCTCGTTTCCAAGGCTCGATTTCGGGTCGCAAACGGGCGCCTGTGTGCTCTGTAGTTGAAGATCAGTCGGACCGTGGGCACGGTGCAGCACCCCTCGCCGATGAGTGCCTCACGTAAGCGCGAACGCTTGTCAGCGACTGCCAACCGCTGATGAACCATCAAGATCGGTTGCAGACCTCGCCGCGTCGCCGGTTCGGCTCCCGGTGCGAGGAGTGTCGCCGTGTGGTGCTCGGCTGGTGGTCGCGGCGGCGGCCGTGGATGCGAGCAGGATAGTGCCCACCAGCAGGGCCGCCAGGGGCACAACCGGACCTGCCGCCGGCTGCCAGAAACCGCCGAACGGGTTGAGCTGCGCGCCGAATCCGACCTGGAAGCGGGTCATGACCGCCGCGAGTGTGTACACCTGTAGCGGCACGGTCAGCGCCGCCACGGTCAGGGTCACCCGGCCGCGCCGGTCTTCGAAGCGGCCGGCGACCGTCGCGAAAAGCAGCACCCCGACGGCGGCCGGCATCGCGTACCGGCCCTGTGAGAACCACCCGTATTTCGGCAGGTAATGCAGGTCGAGCGCGGCGAGCATGCCGATGCAGGCCACGCCCAACCCAATCACGGCCAGCCGGGCTCGGCCGGCCGCGGAGCGCAGCGCCGCGAGGACTATCAGCCCGATCATCAGGTACCAGCCGACGACGACCACTGGCGAGACATTGGTCTCGCCGTAGCTAAACTGGGCGATCATCTGCTTGAGGCAGAACGGGATGCGCTGGGTGACGATCTGGGTGAGCGTCTCCTGCATGGTCAGCCGGGTCAGTTGGTATGGGGTCATCGGGACTGCGCTGCCCGAGTAGAGCAGCCACCCGCCGGCGTATGCGACGCCGGCCACGCAACTGCCGCCGAGGATCCAGCGGGCGTCCCGGCGGCGGGCCAGCGCGGCGATCCGGTCCCGGCCGGCCAGCAGCAGGGCGGTGCCGAGGAGGAAGGCCAGCAGCACCGGGCCTAGCGAACGGATCGTCAGCAGCAGGAGCGAGCCGACGCCGGCCAGCCAAAGAGTCGCCCGGTCGTCGCGGCCGTTGAGCAGCGCCGCGAGCGCGGTGCCGACGAGGATTCCGGCGGCGATCTCCAGGCCGTTGGGGTTGATCGCCCCGGCCAGGTTCAGTGCTGTGGGGGTGGCGGTCAGTACCACCGCCGCGACCAGCAGTCGGCGGCCTGACCGCAGCGCCAGCCACACCGCGCTGGCCAGTACCAGCGCCGCGAGCAGCGCCGAGACGAGACGGGCGAGCAGGATGCCGGTGCGGTCCGGGCGCAGCACCAGGGGTATGCCGACCGCTGCGTAGTAGACCGGGCTGTAGTGGCCGGCCACCGTGGGCATGAGCACCGGGGTACGGTCATCGGTCCAGTGCTGGCAGTTGGCCGGTTGCGGTGGCTTCCACCAGGTGCAGTCGACGCTGGTGCCGACCGGCAGGAGGCTGCGGGGTACCCGGAACGCCTCGGTGGGCCGGTTCAGCGAGTCGGTGGCCGTCCCGACCGGGGTGAGGTGGCCCGTCGCCACCGCATACGCCCGGACCAGGTGCTCCTTCTCGTCGTAGGTGCCGTTGACCGGCAGCGCCAGCGACCACGCACTGATCATGGCGAACAACGACACGAAGCACAGCGACCACCAACGCACCCCGGCAGTCTCCAACACGGCGACCCACCGTCGGCGAACGGGTCACCCTCGGAAACCGAGATGACCGCGTTCGTCGTTTTCGTCCCGGCCGTACTCAAGCGCGAGGACTACGTGCTCTTCTACCTCGGAGGTAAGGATCGTGTAGCCGCTGGCAGGTCCCCTACTAGTGCCCGTCGCCCTCACAGCTCAGGGAATAGAGCAACGGGTCTCTAACCCGCTGCTCCGATCATGGCCGCAGGCCAGTGGCCTGCGGTTTCTAGTTTCTGGACCTGAAAGCTATGCCCTACCGCCGACGTGATGTGCTCGGCTGCTGGGGAGATACCGACCAAGATCATGGCCGCTCCCAGAGCCGGGTGATTCATTTCCGTCGTACACACTCCCATGGACGCAGCCGCTGGCGTTGACGGCGGCCTGACCACGAGTCAACCAAACCGGTGCAGCCCATCATGCCGTGGCGGTCACCGGCTGCGTGAGAGTCAACAACTACCGCAAGACTAATCACGTCGCGCCATTCGGTGGCTTCAAAGAAAGCGGCATCGGGCGAGAGAACGGTTTCCACGCCATCGAGGAGTACACCGAGGTTAAGACCGTGTGGATCGACACCGGTAACACGATCAAGGATCCGTTCAACCCCCGCGCCTGACCTCCGTACCGGTAGCGCCTAGCGGCATGGCATGCCGGGAGCGGATACCAGCGAAGTCAGCTGATGTCCCCTCCCGGCTGCCCTTGCCATCAGGCACCGCACCTTCCCGGCTTCATGCACGCGCCAGTGGTGAGCCGGGACGGACTGCGGGGGGGCATCCACAGCCAGCCGAACCGCGCAAACGAGTTGAGCGCGAACGGCAGACCGGACGTGATGTGGGGCGGGCGCCTGCGGTGCCCGCCCCACACTGTGGAGGACAGGAGCCTTAGGAGACGTTGACCGCTGTGTCGTCGATGACGAAGGAGGTCTGCAGTGAAGCGTCCTCGGTTCCGGTGAACTTCAGTGTCACCGTCTGGCCCGCGTAGCCGGCCAGGCTGAACGACTTCTGCGCGTAGCCGCTGGCGGCGTTGAGGTTGGAGTAGGTCGCCAGTGTGGTGCTGCCCACTTGGACGGTCAGCTTGTCGTAGGCCGTCGTCGTGGTCGTCTCTGCGGTGTCGATGTGCAGCCAGAAGCTGAACGTGTAGGTCGAGCAGCCCGCCGGCAGGGTGACCGACTGTGACAGCGTGTCGGTGTGCGTGCTGCCGTACCCGTCCAGCCACGCCTTCCACGAGCCCGAATGGGCCGGTTCCCCGGTCGAGTTGTCGATGACACCGGAGCTGGCCGACCATACCGTGTTGCCGGATTCGAAGCCGGGGTTGCCGAGCTTCTGTCCGGGGCTGGAGCAGCTGCCGCCGGTGCCGTTGATGGTCCAGGTGAACGACGTGCTGCCGGAGGCGGCGGTGGTGTCGGTCGCGGTGACGGTGACGTTGTAGGTCCCTGCGGTGGTCGGGGTGCCCGAGATGAGCCCGGTCGACGAGTTGATGGACAGGCCTGCCGGTAGCCCGCTCGCCGAGTAGGTCAGCGCCGCTCCGCCGGAGTCGCTGGCGGTGATCTGCAGGCTGGCCGCGGTGCCGACGGTTCCGGTCTGGTTACCGGGGTTGTTGACCGTCACCGTGTTGCCGCTGCCGCCGCCACCGACGATCGAGTGGTACATCTGGCAGCCGCTCACGTCGTTGGACCAGGTGGTCTGCATCGCGAAGGTGCCGGTGGACAAGCTGACGTTGGCCGACGCGCCGGCACCGGTGTTGATCCATGAGCACTTGTCGGCGTTCTCGTAGCCGGTCGTGTCGGTCCAGCCACCGGCCGGGTTCTGGTCGGTGATGGTCTCGGAGTACTCGTGGCCCTCGACCATCGTCACGCCGTCGGTCGTGCCTGCGCTGCCGGAGTTGACGTAGTTCTGGCCGCAGCTTGTGCCGGCGTCGGTCACGTACGGCATGTTGGTGAAGGCGATGTCGCCGTACGACGAACTGACCGCGCCGCCGGAGATCGTGGTGTCGCCGTTCCAGTCATGCCAGGCGCAGAACCCGCCGCTCGGCGTGTTGAACCCGTCCGGTGTCGTGCCGTGCGGCGACAGGACGACATACTGCGCGTTGCGGTTGGACGCGGCGGTCGTGTTGCCGAAGTGGCCGGCAGCCTTGACCGCCTCGACGCCCAACTGGTGCCCGGTCGCGCTGCTCGGCGAGGCGGCGCTGTTGTCGTACCACACGCCGGCCAGCGCGCCGCCGGTCGGGTAGCCGACGTGTGCGGCGGAGGCCGGGCAGGAGGTTGCGCCGGTCGAGATGCCTTCGCAGTACTGGGTCATCACCCCGGACCACTGCTCGCTGCTGGTACCGATGCCTTTGAATAGCTGCTGCAGTCGGGGTGCCTCGCCGACTGAGTCGCCGGACAACGTGGTGTTTCCGTTTCCGTCGGTGCCTGCCGTGCCCCATTGGTTGCCGTAGAAGACCAGATAGACCTTTGGCTTGCCGGTGGTGACGCCGATGCCGTCGACGCCACCGCCGTACTTCAGCTGTCCGGAGCCGGTGGCGAAGGGGGTAGCGCCGCTTGCGTGGCTGGTCTCCCAGTTGTGCATCTGCTGCGCGGTCTCGCGGGTAGGCGCCGCGCCGTGGCGGTAGGAGTGCTGGTAGGCGGGGGAGTAGGGGTTGGTGACGTTGGCCTGGGCGGTGCCGGCGGTGGCGGCCAGGACGCCGACGGACAGGGCGAGGCTGGAGAGGGCGGCGAGGCTGACGCGGGCGGTGCCGCGCCGTGCCGGGGCGATGTGAGACATCTGGGTCCCTTCGATCGCGCTGGAGACTGCGGAAGCGGTGCGTTGGGGGCGAACGCCCGCGAAAGGCCGTTGGTTGCCTCCTCTCGGCACGGCCTGGTCAACTCGGCACTGGGCTCCAAGTGACACCACGGATAGTGGTGGCAAGTGCGAATACCATAGCGGCCGATCATTTGCTTAAGCAATATGTGTAAATCTACGAATGGAATGATCAATGTGGTGTGACCAGCTACCGTGGGCGGCATGGTCCCCAAACCCCGGCTATTCGACGAGCTCACCGACCTCGGCCTGACGCAGTACGAGGCGCGGACCTATTTGGCCCTGGTCGGTCGCGACCGGTACACCGCAGCCGAACTGGCACGCGCCTCCGGTGTTCCTCGGCAACGCATCTACGATGTGCTCGGCTCGCTGACCGAGCGTGGCGTGGTCCGTACCCGTGCCGGGCAGGTCGTGCGCTACCTGGCTGTCGATCCAGCCGTCGCTGTGAACCGCCTGATGGCCGCCCATCGGGCCGAGTTCGAGCGCATCGAGCAGACCAGCATGCGGCTCGTCGACGCCCTCGTACCGCTGTGGTCCACCGGGCGTGGTGAGACGGATCCACTCGATTACGTCGACGTCATCCGCGATCCGGACGCATTGCGCACGTGCTTCGAGGAGATGCAGTCCGGGGCCAAGCATCAGCTGTTGACCCTGTCGAAGATGCCGTATCTGGTGGTGGACAACCCGGTCGGGCTGCGCACCGCCCGGCGGCTGGCCCGTGTGGGCGGCGACGTGCGCTGTGTATACGAGTACCCGATGTTGCGCGAGTCGGCCTACGTCACCATGACGAAGCGGTTCGTCGCGGCGGGTGAGCGGGCGCGGCTGGCCGATGCGGTGCCGATGAGGCTGTGCATCGTCGATGGCGCGCGGGTTCTCATGTCGTTGCGGGATCCGGTTGCCGACGGCGTCTCCACGACCACTGTCCACATCGAGCACCCTGCGGTTGCCGAATGTCTGACATACGCGTTCGAGACCCTGTGGTCGCGCGCGGACGACTTCGCCAGCGCGCTCGACACCCGAGACAGGGTCAGCGCACCGTCACGGTGACCTCGAAGCTGACCCGGGCCATGCAGGAGACCCCGTTGGCGGCCGGTGACGGGCAGACCGGACGAGACGACGTGAGCGCTGCGGAGCCGGGCTCAGCGGTGCTGAAATAAGCGGCTGTGACACCCACGGGCAGGCTTCCCTTGCCGCTCACCCTGACCCGCAGCGCTTGGCCGTTTTCCTCCACCGGACTCCAGCGCTGCTCCGCGGAACCGTGCAGCACCACGTCGACCGTGCTGCCGGTGGTGACGCAGACAGACCGACCGCCATCAGCCTCGGTGATCGTGACGCTGCCCGTCAGGCACCCTGCACCAGTGGGAGCCGATGGTGTGGACGTGGCTGTAGCCGGGCTCTCACCTTCATGTGTTGAGCGCGCGCACCCAACGAGAGCGAGTGCGGTGGCTACGGTCGCGAGCAGGGCGGTCACTCGGGTCATAAGGTTGGGACGCGGCGGGTCCGGCTCCAGTTCCCGCGCCTGGAAGCAGGCGGAGAATCCGACGTCGACCGGTCCATACAAGGGTGGATGGTTCGTTGGTGTGGGTAATCGCAGCAAGGCAACGCCGACGTATCCCCATCGATCTTCCCGCACCTCGGTCGGGCAGCGGCGGACCCAGCTGGCGGATCGTCAGCAGTAGGAGTGAGTCGACGTCGCTGCGCTGGGCGCGCGCTGGATCGGCGAGCCGAGTCGTCTCCGGTAGCCGATACCGCAGACACAGGACGACTACCAGCTCGGCGGCCCGCTCGATGCTCATGCGATGACCGACGGATACGAAGACCGGCTTCACACCGCGCTGAGTGCGCAGCACCCTGTGACGTGCGTCTTTGTGTGGCGCTCAGCCGACGATGGGCGTGATCGGCTGCCCTGCAGCGGATAGCTGTTGCACCACTTGCCGGTAGGTCGGGCGATAGCTTGGTGAGCTTCATCGAAGATGATGAGGCCTACCCGGCGTCCAAGGTCGCGGAGGAACCCGGGCTCGGCCCGATGCGCGTAGATCGTCTGCAGAAATGCCACGAGGAGACCGTCCGTCAGGTCATCGCTGCGCCACTCCTGACCGCCCCGTGCGCATACCACGCAACGATGGGCAGGCTTCGGCGCCGTTATGAGCCAACTTTTGTCGGCGCTGATCGAACATTTTCCATTCTCTGTCTAGCCTTAGGCATCGACCGACGATAGTCTTTCGGCCTCAAGGCTAGACAACGTAACGAAGTGCTTACTCCCTGTTCAAGTCGACGAGCTGCTTCGTGAAGACAGTCGGCAGAAGGTATGCCGTCACCCAACTACAAGCAGGACGAGGCACTGGCGGTTCCACGTCTTCGACATAGCCACCAGCTGAACGGCAGTCCTGGAGTGGGGCGGGGCGTAGCCGCCCCACTCCAGGACTGCACCCCGCGCGGTTTCCCCACCCGTCGCAGCCCACCGCTTGGTCGTGTCTGACAAGACAACGGAGGCACTTATGACGT
>JAOPWA010000247.1 GCA_025965915.1 Dactylosporangium sp.
CTCGTACAGCCGGTAGATGGTCGGATCCGTTGGCACCGCCGCCGGTAGGGCGCCGCGCATCGGCACGGCCGAAAGCACCGGCACGGCCTGCTCGGGCAGCCCGAGCCTGGTGGCCAGCGTTGCGGCGTCGGCGGGGTCGAGAGGGTGCTGGCCGAGCAACGCCGCCACCACCCACACCAGCGGCTTGCCGATCGCGTCGGCCAGATCCTGCCAGGACAGCCCACGTTCCAGCTTGGCGGCGACAACAGCCTGCGTGATCTCGTCTCGCGTCATGGTCACCTCCACGGGCGCCCGGGCCACTATGGCGACGGTAGGAGACGGCGATCGCCGAGGCAACCGCAGAGCCGCGGCTGGCCCCGGCGGGCGCCGGCCGACTGGAAGGCGCCCGTCGACTGGAAGGCCAGCGCCCGCCGTCGTTCACGAGAGGCGCCGCCGGCGCCGGGCGTACGTCACGCGCCGCCGCTCGGCGGCGTCCTCGATCAACTCGCGCTGTCTCTGGTGGACAACGATCAACAAACCATCCGGGTGAACGATCATCGGCTTGCTCCCTCCGCTCGAAGCTGACTCAAGCTTCGTCCGGTAAGGGGCGGACCACATCGGCATCGGTTACCTATATGCGCGTCGGTAGGTACCTACATCGAGGGCCCCGTTCTAGGTATGCCTACCCCTGGATCGGCAGCGGATGAGCGCGGTCCCCCACCGGGCGAGCTACTCGAAGGTCGAGTAGCTCCACGCTCTCCTGCTCATTCGGATCGGTGCGGGCAACGACGATCATCGCAGGATTCTCAAAGCTCAGGTTGACGGGCATGTGTGGCACTCCGGCGAGGATGTAGACGAAGTCGCCCGATCCGATGCGAGCCGACAGCGCCAGGTCTTCACCGTGACGGACTTCGACGTCACCTCTCACGATGTACGCCGCCGATTCGTGCCCGCGGTGTACATGAGGGTGCGAACTACCACCGGGCGGCAGTTCCGTGACGTGCAGGCACAGCTGCGCAGACCCGGCCGTTTCTCGGGATATGCCGGACAGGAACACGTGCCCATGTTTCCCCTCGTAGCTACCGGCCGACGCGGTGACGAAAACGCAACGATCTAATGGGCCATCGAACTGTCCTTTCAATGTGACGCCAGTACCCCCGTCAGCGACATCGGGCCGCAGCTGATCCGGCGTTGCAGAGATTGGGCAGGCGTTGCGCAGATTGGCGTTGAGGCCATCGGGAAGACGCGGCCTTCCCGATGAGCGGTCACCCACAGCGGCTGGCGGCCAGCCTCGGTCAGGCCTGCCAGCCTCGGTCAGGAAGAAGCGTCAGCGCCTGCGAAAACGCGACGGACACCGCTATTAGGTCGGACACCGCTATGTCGATGAGGACCGGTTTCCGAGGATAGAGCCCAGAAGGAGATCACGCTGCCAGGTCCGTAACGAGTTGTCGTCCGGTTCGACTAGTACCTGCGCCAGGGTGCCGTCGTGGACAGCGATGATCGTGCGCGCCAACAGGTCGGGGGTGGCGGAAGCGGCGGGTAGCTCCAGACCAGCCGCGGCGGCTTCCAGAATCGGGACGAGGGCTTCGCGGACGGCCCGGCGGTGGCAGGAGAGAGCGGTGCCGACGTCAGGGTGGCGCAGGGCGTGGGCGGTGAACTCGGCGTTGACCGCGTACCAGCGGCTGTCGGCGCCCAGGGTGGCGAGGATGCGGTCCACCGCGCCGGCGAGGTCGCCGTCCCGCGCGGCTTCCGCGGTACCGGCGAGGGTCTGCTGGATGAGAGCGACCATCGCGGTCGTGCGCTGCTCGTACAGCGCGAAGAACATCTCGTCCATGGAACTGAAGTTGGAGTAGAACGCGCCACGGGTGTAGCCGGCCGCCTCGCAGACCTCCTCAACGGTGGCCCGACCGAAACCCCGCGCGGCGAAGACCTCGAACGCGGCGTCAAGCATCCGCTGTCGGGTCTCCGCTCGCCGACGCGTAACCCGCGCTGGCATGGTGACCTCCATCTCGATACATTAATGCATCCGATACATCATCGTATCGTGAAAGGAGGCAGCCAACCAAACGCGGATGGAGCGAGCATGACCCTGGATCAGGACCCGATGGTGGATCAGGACCCGATGGTGGATCAGGAACCAGTGCGACATGCGACATCGGATCGGCCAGGATCCCCGCCGTCCCCGCCCGGGTTCTGGGCAGATCTGCGCGACGCGGTCCCGCTCCGCACGGTGGTGATTGTGTTCGGCGTCCTACTGCTGCAGTTCGGCTTTATTTTGTCCTACGTTGGAGCGTTTCATCACCCCAGCCCGCACCGGATCAGGCTTGCCGTCGTCGCGCCTGCCCAGGTCGCCGGCCAGACCGTAACCCAGTTCAATGCGATTGATCGCACGCCGCTGGACGCATTCACCGTGGCTGGCAGCGACACCGCCCGCCGCCAGATTCAGCAGGGCACGACATCAGCGGCACTTGTCGTCGACCCCGCTTCCAGTACCGATACGCTCCTCATCGCGACCGGCGGCGGTACCTCGGTGGCCAGCGCCGTGGAACAGGTCGTCAGAGCGGCCGAGACTGGTCGACACCGGGCTGTGAAGGTCGACGACATCGTGCCACTGCAGTCCGGTGACGGACGCGGCCTCACCGGCTTCTACCTGGTCATCGGCTGGATCGTCGGGGGGTACCTCGTCGCAGCGCTGCTGGGAGTGGCCAGGGGTTCGAGGCCGGCAACCCTGCACCGGGCCACCGTCCGCCTGGCCGCCGTCGTGCCCTACGCCATCGTGTCCGGTCTGGGAGGAGCCATCCTCGTCGACCCCGTCCTCGGGGCGCTGACCGGCCATCTCGTCGCACTGTGGGGAATCGGAACCCTGCTGGTGATGGCCGCCGCCACCGTCACGATGGCGTTCCAGATGCTGTTCGGCGTCATCGGCATCGGCATCACCGTCCTGCTGTTCGTCGTCCTGGGTAACCCGAGTGCCGGCGGCGCCTACCAGTCAGCCGTCCTCCCACCGTTCTGGCGGGCCATCAGCGGCGCGCTACCCAATGGCGCCGGCACCGAGGCGGTACGCCGGGTGGCCTACTTCGGAAGACATGACGTCACCGGCCCCCTCGTCGTCATCGCCCTCTACGCCGTGGCCGGCACCGCCGTCGCTTTCGCCGCGGCCATACTGCGTCATCGCCGCGTCGGAGTCCTGGACCGCGCCGGAGTCCTGGACCGCGCCGAAGCATGACCGCAACGACCAGGCGTGCGTCTACGCTGATCTCGACCGAATCCGCTGATCTTGACGAATCCGCTGCTCCCGACAATTTGCTGCTTACGATAAATTCGCTGATCTTGACGATTCCAGTGACCGCCAACGCGCACGCCCATCCCGGAGGATGCCTGATGAGCCCAGCCCCCGCCGTGACCTTCGACGATGTGCAGGCCGCGGCCAAACGCATCCACGGCGTCGCGCACCGCACTCCGGTCGTCACCTCCGCCACACTCAATGCCCTGGTCGGCGCGGAGGTCTTCCTCAAATGCGAGAATTTCCAGCGCGTCGGCGCGTTCAAGTTCCGCGGCGCCTACAACGCGATCTCCCAGCTCAGTCCCGAGCAACTCGTCCGGGGCGTCGCGGCGTACTCATCCGGAAACCACGCCCAGGCCGTCGCGCTGGCGTGCCGGCAGGCCGGCGCCACTGCGCTGATCTTGATGCCGGCGGACACCCCCGCCTCGAAGATCGCCGCTACCAAGGGCTACGGCGCCGAGGTCGTCACGTACGACCGGTACACGCAGGACCGGGTCGCCCTCGGTAACCAGCTCGCCGCCGACCGCGGTCTGACCCTCATCCCGCCATACGAACACCCACATGTAATCGCCGGGCAGGGTACCGCAGCTCTGGAACTACTCGACGACACCGGCCCGTTGGACGCGCTGCTCGTCCCCGTCGGCGGTGGCGGGCTCATGGCCGGCAGCGCCACCGCCGCCAAAGCGATCAATCCCGGCATCCGGATGATCGGCGTCGAGCCCGAACACGGCGACGACACGAAGCGGTCGCTGCAGGCCGGCCAGCGGGTCCGCATCCCGGTCGCCCGTACCATCGCCGACGGCCAGGCCGCCGACATCCCGGGCGAGCTCACCTTCTCGATCAACCGACGACTCGTCGATGACATCGCCCTCGTCAGCGACGACGAGATCCGCGCCGCCATGCGGCTCGCCTTCGAACGGCTGAAGATCGTCATTGAACCGAGCGGCGCCAGTGCACTCGCCGCGCTGATGGCAGAGCGCATCAGTCCGTTACCGGCCCGCGTCGGCGTCATCATCTCCGGCGGGAACGTCGACGCTCACCGCTTTACTCAACTCCTGGCCGACCCGATGGCCTGACCCGAACCCCGACGGCATTTCGGCTCCACCATGGACACCCAGGAAAGCCGTGAATATCCAGGAACGCCGTGGACACCCAGGAACGCCGTGGACGCTCAGGAGGAGACAGGCCGCCGCAGTGAGTAGGTGACGACTTGGAGTCGTTGCGGTTGGCCAATCAGCA
>JAOPWA010000286.1 GCA_025965915.1 Dactylosporangium sp.
ACAACACCCGTCAGTGACCAAGATCTAGCGTCCGCAGAGATCGGAGAGCATAGTTGCCTCGTGACCACGAGCGCCGGGCCACGACAGCCCTCCTCCCCGGTTGAGCTGGCACGCGATCTCGCCGCCACCGGCTACCTCGCCGACGAGGGCCTGGCCACCGCCGGATACCTCGCGATGCGACTGGGCCGGCCGCTGTTCCTCGAAGGCGAGGCCGGGGTCGGCAAGACGGCGTTCGCGCAGGCTCTCGCCGAGGCGAGTGGCGCCCACTTCGTCCGGTTGCAGTGTTACGAGGGCCTCGACGTAGCCCAGGCCCTCTACGACTGGGACTTCCCCCGGCAGATCCTGCACCTGCGCGCAGCCGAGGCCACGGCAGCAGCGGGCGGCGAACGGCCGGACCAGCAGACGCTGGAGGCCGGCCTTTACGACCGGCGGTTTCTCATCGCCCGCCCACTGCTGCAGGCCCTCGAACACACTCCGTGTGTCCTGCTGGTCGACGAGATCGACCGGGCCGACGACGAGTTCGAGGCGTTCCTGCTCGAAGTGCTCGCCGACGCGGCCATCACGATTCCCGAACTCGGGCGCATCGCCGCGCCGACCCCGCCGCTGACGGTCCTCACCAGCAACCGCACCCGCGAGGTGCACGACGCCCTGAAGCGGCGCTGCCTGTACCACTGGGTTGAGCACCCCGACTTCGAGCGGGAGGTGACGATCCTGCGCACCCGGCTGCCCGGCATCACCGACCGGCTCGCCGCGCAGATCGCCACCGCCACCGGCCGGATGCGTGAGCTGGACCTGATCAAGCCGCCGGGGGTGGCCGAGTCGATCGACTGGGCGGCGGCCGTGGCGGCCCTGGGTGCGAGCTCACTGGACCCGGACGTCGCCACGGCGACGCTCGGCGCGGTGCTGAAGTACCGCGAGGACATCGACCGGGTACACGCGACCGGGCTGGCCACGCTGCTGGACGCTGGGCCATGACCGGCCACGCTCCTGCAGGTCCCGCCATGACCGGGGACGTGACCCGGGTACTGGTCGGGTTCGCGCGTACCCTGCGGCACGCCGGGGTGGCGGCAACGCCCGACCGGGTACAGGCGATGGTTACCGCCGTCGACGCGCTCGGGCCGCAGTCCGTGTACTGGGCCGGCCGCCTCACGCTGTGCGGTCAACCTGACGACCTGCCCGTCTTCGACGCCGCCTTCGCCGCCTACTTCGGCGGCGAAACGACCAACCGGGCCCTGCCGCTACCGGCACGACCGAAGCCGCCACGAGTGGCCGCGCCGTTCACCTCCGGCCCGCCCGGCGACCGGGCCGACGAACAGGAGGACGAGCCGACGCCGATGCTCGCCCTGACCGCCAGCCCGGTCGAGGTGCTCCGCCACCGCGACGTGGCCGCACTGTCCACAAGCGAGCGGGAAGAGGTACGACGGCTGATCGGCCTGCTCTCCCCGGCCACCGCACCCCGGCGCAGTCGGCGGCACCGGCCGGCCCGGCGCGGCGAGGTCGACGCGCACCGCACCGTACGCCAGGTTCTGTGCCACGCCGGTGAGCCGACCCGCCTGCAGCGGCGTAGCCGCCGGACCAAGCCACGAAGACTGGTCATACTGCTCGACGTCTCCGGCTCGATGACCCCGTACGCGGACGCCCTGCTGCGCTTCGGGCACGCCGCGATGCGCCGCCGGCCGACCGCATGCGAGGTGTTCACCGTCGGTACCCGGCTGACCCGCGTCACCCGTGCGCTGCGCCACCGCGACCCGGACGCCGCGTTGCGCGCCGCCGGTACCGCGATCCCTGACTGGCACGGCGGCACCCGCCTGGCCGACTCGCTGCGCGCCTTCCTCACCCGATGGGGGCAGCGCGGCACGGCACGCGGCGCGGTCGTCGTGGTGTGCAGCGACGGATGGGAGCGCGGCGATCCGAGCGCCCTGGCCGAACAGTTGCACCGGCTGTCGCGCCTGGCGTACCGCCTGGTCTGGGTGAATCCGCACCGCGGCAAGGCCGGCTACGCCCCGCTCGCGGGCGGAATGGCGGCCGCGCTGCCGTACCTGGACGAGTTCGTGGCCGGGCACAGCCTCGGCGCCCTCGAAGAACTGGTGGGGGTGATCGCGCGTGCGTGACGTCCTGGACGACCTGACGCGCTGGTGGGATGCCGGCGAGCCGGTGGGAGTTGCGACCGTGGTCGGCACCTGGCGTTCGTCACCCCGACCGGCCGGCGCGGTGATGCTGGTCGGCCCCGACGGCACAGCGGTGGGCAGCGTCTCCGGCGGCTGTGTCGAAGGCGCCGTGTACGGCCTGGCCGAAGAGGTGACCACGACGGGTACACCGGTGCTGCAGCGCTACGGGGTCTCAGACGACGACGCGTTCGCGGTCGGACTGACCTGCGGCGGCATCATCGACATCTTCGTCGAACGCGTCGACCGGGAGTCCTTCCCGCAGCTGGGCGCGGTCGCCGAGGCGGTCCGCACCGGCACCCCGGTCGCGGTGGTGACGTGTGTGGGCGCGAGCGGCACCGCCGGTGAAACCGGCTCAGCCGGCAAAGCCGGCACAGACCCCGAGAACAGGCTCGGGCGGCGGCTCGTGGTCTGGGCCGACCGGACCGACGGCAGTCTCGGCACCGAGCGGTTGGACGCGGCCGCGACCGACGACGCCCGTGGCCTGCTCGCGGCCGGGCGAAGCGGGGCGCTGCGGTACGGGTACGACGGGCAGCGCCGGGGCGACGACCTCACCCTCTTTGTCGCCAGCTACGCCCCGAAGCCACGGATGATCGTCTTCGGGGCGATCGACTTCGCCGCCGCGGTGGCCCGTATCGGGGCGTTCCTGGGCTACCACGTGACGGTGTGTGACGCCCGACCGGTGTTCGCCACGAGCCGCCGCTTCCCCGACGCCGACGAGGTGGTGGTCGACTGGCCCCATCGATACCTGAAGGCGCAGGCCGAAGCGCAGCGGATCGACGAGCGCACGGTGGTCTGCGTACTCACCCACGACCCGAAGTTCGACGCACCCGTACTGGAGGTCGCGCTGCGGCTGCCGCTCGCCTACGTCGGCGCGATGGGTTCGCGGCGCACCCACGACGACCGGCTCGCGCGCCTGCGCCAGGCCGGGCTCACCGAGGCCGAACTGGCGAACCTCTCCTCTCCGGTCGGCCTGGACCTGGGCGCCCGGACGCCCGAGGAGACGGCAGTGAGTATCGCCGCGGAGATCATCGCGGCCCGCTGGGGTGGCAGCGGTGAGCGTCTGGTCACTTTGGATGGACGCATCCACCACGACTCAGCCGGCTGATTTCGAAACAGTTTCGGGAATGGGTCTTGCGGTGACGCGCTCGACAAGATTGTCTATGGGCAGCGCGCAACTATGACCTTCGACGCCCGAGGCCGGCAGCGAGAGGAGGCGCGCACGAGGCGATGGCGCCGGGGACTTGCGTGCCCCCTTACGCCCATTTCGGCTGCGCCGAACGGGGTGCGCTGCGGCTGCGTCGAACGGGGACGCTGTGGTCTGCGCCCTTACCCTCGCGCACCGAATCCTCGAAGCCGGGAGGCCCAATGACCCGGGTCAGCATCACGGTTGACGGCGTGCGCTACGACGACGACGTCGAACCCCGGACCCTTCTCGTCCATCATCTACGTGAGCAGCTCGGCAAGGTCGGCACCGTCGTCGGCTGCGACACCAGCAACTGCGGTGCCTGCACGGTGCTGATGTCCGACCCCGACGGCCGACCGGTCGGCGTGAAGAGCTGCTCGGTCCTGGCGGTCCAGGCCGACGGCCGTGAGATCACCACCATCGAGGGCCTGGCCGGCCCGGACAACACGCTGCACCCGGTGCAGCGGGCGTTCCACGAGCGCCACGCCCTGCAGTGCGGGTACTGCACGCCGGGGATGATCATGGCGGCCGTCGACCTGCTCAGCGAGAACCCCGACCCCACCGACACCGAGATCCGCGAGGGCCTCGAAGGCAACCTGTGCCGGTGCACCGGATACCAGAACATCGTGCGCGCCGTCCGCGACGCTGCGGGTGCGATCCGGGCGGCCGGGGCGGCCGCACGGCCGGCGCCGCCCACCGTGGAGGCAATCGACGCGGCCACCCCGGACGGCGGCCTGCCGCCCGAGCGGGTACCCGAAGAAGTCATTCCCCAACCGGTGCCCTGAGAGGAGGCGACATGACTGTTACCGAAGCACGAGAGGTCGGCTCGCCGCGGCGCCGCAAGGAGGACGCCCGGCTGATCACCGGTCGCACCATGTGGACCGAGAACGTCGTACTGCCCGGGCTGCTGCACCTGGCGATCGTGCGCTCCCCCGTGGCCCACGCGAAGATCACCCGGGTGGACACCAGCGCCGCGCTGCGCGAACCCGGCGTGATCGCCGCGTTCAGCGGCTGGGACGTGGCCGACGTGCAGGGCGGCCTGCCGTGCGCGTGGCCGGTGACCGAGGACATGATGCACCCCAACCATCCGCCGATCGCCGTCGACGAGGTACGCCACGTCGGGGAGGCGGTCGCGGTGATCGTGGCCCGGTCGAGGGCCGAGGCGCTCGACGCCCTGGCCGCCGTCGAAGTCGACTACGAGTCGCTGCCCGTCGTGCTCGACATGGAGGCCGCCCTGGCCGACGACTCCACGCTCGTGCACTCCGACAAGGGCAGCAACCGCTCGTACACCTGGGTCTTCGACTCCGCCGAGGCGGGCACCGGCGGCGCGGTCGACACCGCCCTGGACGGCGCCGAGGTCATCATCAAGCGACGGTACCGGCAACAGCGGCTGATCCCCGCCTTCATGGAGCCGCGTAGCGTGGTCGTCGATCCGACCGCCGACCAGTACACCATCTGGTCCGCCACCCAGATCCCCCACATCCTGCGATTGATGATGGCCCTCGTGACCGGTACGCCGGAGCACAAGGTGCGCGTGATCGCCCCGGACGTGGGCGGCGGCTTCGGCGGAAAGTTGCAGGTCACGCCGGAGGAGCTGATCACCTTCCTGGCGGCCAAGCGGCTGGGCAAGCCGGTCAAGTACACGGAGTCTCGCTCCGACAGCCTGGTGTCGGCCCACCACGGCCGCGACATGATCCAGGACCTGGAGCTGGCCGCCCGCCGCGACGGCACGGTCCTGGGCCTTCGGGTCAAGCTGCTGGCCAACATGGGCGCCTACCTCGGCCTGGTCGGACCGGGCGTGCCGATCCTCGGCGCGTTCATGTACAACTCGATCTACAAGTTCCCCGCGTACCGGTTCGAGTGCACCGGCGTCTTCACCAACACCACGTTCACGGACGCGTACCGGGGCGCCGGCCGGCCCGAGGCCACGTACGCGATCGAGCGCATCATGGACGAGCTCGCCGTCGAGGTCGGGCTGGACCCGATCGAGGTACGCCGGCGCAACTGGATCAACCACGACGAGTTCCCCTTCACCACCGTCGCCGGGATGACCTACGACTCAGGGGACTACGAGGCGGCGACGGCTCGCGCCCTTGAGCTACTCGGGTACGACGAGCTTCGTCGCGAGCAGGCCGCCCGGCGGGAGTCCGGTGACCCGGTGCAATTGGGCATCGGCGTGTCCACGTACACCGAGATGTGCGGCCTGGCGCCCTCGCGGGTGCTGGGCAGCCTGCGCTACGGCGCCGGCGGCTGGGAATCGGCGAGCATCCGGATGCTGCCCACCGGAAAGGTCGAGGTGGTCACCGGTACGTCGCCGCACGGGCAGGGCCACGAGACCGCGTGGAGCCAGATCGTCGCCGACCAGTTGGGCGTGGCCTTCGACGACATCGAGGTGCTGCACGGCGACACCCGTACCTCCTACAAGGGCCTGGACACCTACGGTTCACGGTCGCTGGCAGTGGGCGGGATCGCGCTGTACAACGCCTGCCAGAAGGTCATCGACAAGGCCAAGCCGATCGCCGCGTACATGCTCGAATGCGACCCGGCCGACCTGGAGTTCACCGGCGGCCGGTTCCGGGTGCGCGGCAACCCCGACGGCGGCAGGAGCCTCGCCGACTGCGCCCTGGCCGTCTTCGCCGCACACGACCTTCCCGACGGCATCGAGCCGACCCTCGACGCAGACGCCGTCTACGACCCGGTCAACTTCTCGTTCCCGCACGGCACCCACCTGTGCGCGGTCGAGGTCGACACCGAGACCGGGCGGGTGTCGATCCGCTCGTACGTGGCCGTCGACGACATAGGGCGGGTCATCAACCCGTTGATCGTCGAGGGCCAGGTGCACGGCGGGGTGGCGCAGGGCATCGCCCAGGCCCTGTTCGAGGAGGCGGTCTACGACGACGACGGCAACCTGCTGTCGGGCACCTTCGTCGACTACACGCTACCCAGCGCGGCCGACCTGACGGACATCGTCACCGACCGCACCGAAAGCCCAGCGCCGGACCATCCGCTGGGCACCAAGGGCGTCGGCGAGGCCGGCACCATCGCCTCCACCCCGGCCGTGGTCAACGCGGTGGTCAACGCGCTGCGCCCCTTCGGGGTCAATGACGTCCAGATGCCGTGCACTCCCGAACGGGTGTGGCAGGCGATCCAAGCTTCGAGGAGCGAATCATGATCCCCGCGGCAGTCGACTACACCCGTCCCTCCACAGTGGAAGAGGCGGTGCGGGCACTCACCGACGAGGACGCGAAGGTACTCGCCGGCGGCCAGAGCCTCATCCCGCTGCTGCGGCTGCGGCTGGCCGCGCCGACCGTGCTGGTGGACCTCGACGGCATCGGCGACCTGCGCGGCGTCAGCGACGACGGCGACGCGCTCGTGATCGGCTCCATGACCACGCACGCGTCGGTGCTCGCTGACCCGCTCGTCAACCGGTACGCGCCGCTGCTGGCCCAGGCCACGGCGACCGTCGCCGACCGTCAGGTACGCCATCGCGGTACCCTCGGCGGCTCGCTCGCCCACGCCGACCCCGCCGGCGACCTGCCCGCCGTCGCCGTCGCGCTGGACGCGACTCTGGAGATCGCAGGCCCCGGCGGGCGGCGCACCATCGCGGCGGCGGACTTCTTCGTCGACTACCTCACCACCACCCTGGAGCCCGGTGAGGTGCTCGTGGCCGTACACGTCCCCAAGCGCGAGCAATGGTCCAGCCACTACGAGAAGTTCAACCGGGTCGCCCAGGGCTGGGCCCTGGTCGGCGTCGCGGCGGCGGTTCGCCGGGACAACGGCAACATCGCCGAGGCCCGGGTGGCGCTGACCAACATGGGTGCCACTCCGGTCCGCGCCGCCGCCGTGGAAGCGGCGCTCACCGGCGCTCCGGCCTCACCTGCGACGGTACGGGCGGCGGCCGCGCACGCGGCCGAGGGCGCCAATCCCACCGGTGACCTGTCCGCCTCCGCCGAGTACCGCGGTCACCTGGCCAGGGTGCTCACCGAGCGCGCGGTCATCGCCGCACTCGGAATGGAGCGGCCGGCCCATGCGGCTTGACCACAGCTTCACGGTTCCGGTGCCGGTCGAGAGGGCCTGGGAGGTCCTTCTCGATCTGCCCCGGATCGCACCCTGCATGCCGGGTGCAACGCTGACCGGGATGGACGGCGACAGGTTCACCGGTACGGTCAAGGTCAAACTCGGCCCGATCGCGCTCACGTACCAGGGCAAGGGCCGCTTCGTCGAGCGCGACGAGGCGGCCCGCCGGGTCGTCATCGAGGCCAGCGGCAAGGACACCCGGTCGGCCGGCACAGCGGCCGCGACGGTGACCGCTGTGCTGACGGCCGAGGGCGACGCGACCCGCGTGGAGGTCGGCACGGACCTCACCGTGACCGGACGGCCGGCCCAGTTCGGCCGAGGCATGATCGCTGACGTCGGCGCGAAGCTCATCGGACAGTTCGCCGACTGCGTGGCCAGCACGCTGTCGGCGGGGCCGGCAGAGCCGTCCGTGGCGCAACCGGCCCCTGCCGCTGAACCAGCCCGGGCGGCCCTGCCGGAGCCGGCCGCTGAACCGGCCCGGGCGGCCCTGCCGGAGCCGGCCGATCAGGCCCAGCCGGCTCAACCGGCGGCACACCAGGCCCACGCTTCCTCGCTACCCGCCGAAGCCGAGCCGATCGACCTGCTCAAGCTCACCGGCAGTACCGCGACGGCCCGCAGACTCGCGCGGTACGCGGTCGGCGCGCTCCTGCTGGCGACGCTGACCTGGGTGACCGTCCGCTGGCTGCGCCGGTGACGTGATGGCAAGACCCGCGCAAGGTGTCAGAAAACGCGGTCTCAGGGCGCGACATAGCAGCAAAAAGTGACACTTTGCGCGGATCTTGGAGCGTGCGCGGTCGATCAACCTACGACCGGCCGGTCCAGCGCGGCTCGAACTGCCACCACGCGGCCTCCCACTGGGCCATCCGGCGCGCGTCGAGGGTCCTACGCACGAGCAGGCGGACGGCCCCCGCGAGGCAGGCCGCGCCCACCCCCGCCAGGATCGCGGCCGCGATGGCGTTGACGACGGTCTGTACCCGCTGCTGCGGGGGGTCCGCCAGGTCGCCATCGGCGTCCGTCCACACCGGCACCCATTGGCCGGCCCGCGCACGCTCGTCGGCCAGTACCGAACCGCGGTGCGCGCCGCCATCCGGGCTCGTCCAGCGCGCCGGTGTGCGTACGCCGGTGGTCGTGTTGCCGGTCCGCGCGGGCGCGGCGCCTTGGTGTGGGGGCGGCGCGTCGACGACGGAGTCGGAGCCCGCGTCGGCCAGCAGCACCGCCTGGGTTCGGTAACGATGTGCCCGCTCGACCTGTTCGGTGTGCACCCCGGCGCCGTACGCTGCCCGCCCGGTCAACCAGGTGGTCGCCGGCACGATGAGCGCGAAGGCCACCATGATGACAATCGTGATCCACGCCTCGACGCGGTCGATGGTCCGGCGCAACGGATTGCGGTCCAGACCGATGCGCCGCAAAGTTCGGCCAGCCAGCGACATGACGATCTCCAGGGATATGTCGCACCTATCGCAAGGGCTACCCAGGTTCGCAGGCCTGATAACCCCTGATCGCCCGTCATGGGAACAGCGGGGCAGCTTCGCGCTGCTCGACGTCGATCACGTGGAAGACCGCGTTGATCAGGGCCAGATGGGTGAACGCCTGTGGGAAGTTACCGAGGTGGCGACCGCTTCGCGGGTCGATCTCCTCGGCGTACAGGCCCAACGGGCCGGCGAACGACAGCAGCTTCTGGCACAGCCGTCGGGCGCGCGCGTGCTCCCCGATGAGGGTGAAGGCCGACACCAGCCAGAACGAGCAGATCGCGAACGTACCCTCCTCGCCTACTTCGTTGAGCCCCTCGTCGGTCTTCGCCGGCTGGTAGCGCAGGACCATCTCGTCGACGGTGAGTTCGTCGGCGATGGCGAAGACGGTGGCCCGCACCCGCGGATCGGTCGGCGGCAGGAACCCCATGAGTGGAATCAGCAGCACGGAGGCGTCCAGCGCCTCGGTGTCGTAGTGCGCCGTGAACACCCCGCGATCGTCCACGGCGTTGGCACACACGTCGGCGTGGATCTCGTTCGCGACCTTCCGCCATCGCTGCGCCAGGGCCAGGTCTTCCCGGATGCGGGCCAGTCGGACCCCACGGTCGACGGCGACCCAGCACATCACCTTCGAGGAGGTGAAGTGCTTGGGCTCACCACGGACCTCCCAGATACCGCGGTCGGGCTCCTTCCAGTTCGCGATCGCGTTCTCCACCTGACGCTTGAGAATCCGCCAGATCCGCTCGTCGAGTCGGTCGCGCGACTTGGTGTGCAGGTAGACAGCGTCGAGCACCGCTCCCCACACGTCGTTCTGGCGGTGCTGGTAGGCGTCGTTGCCGACCCGCACCGGGCGCGCGCCCTCATAGCCGTGCAGATGCTCGAGTATGGTCTCGCGCAGGTCGCGCTCACCGCCTACGCCGTACATGATCTGCAGGTCCTGGTCGCGCTCCGCGACGTCGGCGATGAAGTAGAAGAAGTCGTTGGCCTCCCAGTCGAAGCCGAGGGTGTACAGACCCCACAGGGCGAACGAGGCGTCGCGCACCCAGCTGTAGCGGTAGTCCCAGTTGCGCTCGCCGCCCGCCGCCTCGGGAAGCGAGGTGGTCGCCGCGGCGGCGAGTGCCCCGGTAGGTGCGAAGGTGAGCCCTTTGAGGGTCAGCGCGCTGCGCTCGAGGTAGTTGCGGAAGCGGTGGTCGGGAAAGTTGCCGCGGGCCAGCCAGTGCTGCCAGTGGTGCGCGGTCCAGGTCAGGCGCGCCTGCGCCTCGTCGTACGTGTACGGCGGCGGATGTTCGGTCCAGGTCAGGGCACAGAAGCGGGTCTCACCTTCCTTGAGTAGCGTTCGCGCGGTGGCCCGCCCCCCCTCGAACCCGATGCGCATGTCCGTGCTCAGCGTCAGCTCGAGATCGACCCCCTCGGCACG
>JAOPWA010000303.1 GCA_025965915.1 Dactylosporangium sp.
GTCGGCGCGGCCGAGCACGAACTCGTCGGAGGGGAGCACGCCGATGGCCACCACCCCGCCGCCGGTAGAGCCCACCCCGCCGGCAGCACCCTCGCCACGAACGGGTGACCCGGGCGCGCCGAATCCACCGGCCACCCAGGGCGCCGATCCCGAGCACCCGCGGGATCTGGCCGGGCCGCCGATGACGATCACCGGCACCGTGACGACCGCGGGCGGCTGCACGATTCTGGATACCGGTTCGCAGCGGTGGGCGCTGCTGGGCGACCAGGCCAGGCGGTTACGTGACGGGAGTCGGGTCACCGTCCGGGGACGACCCGCGACCGCGCCAGCCGGATGTCGCGTCAACGGCGCGCTCCAGGTCATTTCCGTCACGTAGCGAAGCGGTTCTAAAGGATCGGCCACAGCATCGGGGCGATGCGCCGGAACCCGGTCTCGACGAACAGTGCCGTGGTGGCGTCACGCACGATGCAGTCCGGCCACTCGTGCAGGATCTGGGGCAGCGTGCGATGGCCGAGCGCCAGTTGGTGGGTGGGCGCTGCGCCTCCATCATCGTGGCGCTGTGCGCCACCGCATTCGTGGTCGTGCTCGGCGGCCTGGTCGGCATGGCCGCCGGCTTCTACGGCGGGTGGGTCGACTCGGTGCTCTCGCGCTTCACCGACATCTTCTGCTCGGCGAACTGCTGCGCGAGCGGCGGATGGGCCTGGTACTGATCACCCACGACATGGGCGTCGTCGCCGACGTGGCCGACCACATCTCGGTCATGTACGCCGGCCGGATCGTGGAAGAGGCTCCGGTACACGACATCTACGCCCGTCCGGCGCACCCGTACACCAAGGCTCTGTTGGAGTCGATCCCACGGGTGGACGTGAAGGGCCAGCAGCTCAATGTGATCAAGGGGCTGCCGCCGAGCCTGACCCGGATTCCACCCGGCTGCGCGTTCAACCCGCGGTGCCGGTACGTCCAGCCGGTGTGCCGGCAGGACCCGCCGCCGCCGTTGTACGACGTGGAGACCGGGGTGGGCACCGGGCGTACCAGCGCATGCCACTTCTGGCAGGAGGTAGTCGGCAGTGAGTGAGGACGTACTCGAGGTACGGGACCTGACCAAGCACTTCCCCATGACCCGCGGCGTGGTGTTCCGGCGGCAGGTCGGCGCGGTCCGCGCGGTCGACGGCGTCAAGTCGACGGCGTCAACCTGACGCTGCGGCGTGGCGAGACCCTCGGCGTGGTCGGCGAATCGGGGTGCGGCAAGTCCACACTGGCCAAGCTCATCATCGGGCTGGAGAAGCCGACGTCGGGGGAGATCCTGGTCCAGGGCCAGAACCTCGCGAAGCTGGGTGGCGACAAGCTGCGCCGCGCGCGACGCAACATCCAGCTGGTGATGCAGGACCCGTACACGTCGCTCAACCCCCGGATGACGGTGGGCGACATCATCGGTGAGCCGTTCCAGATCCACCCCGAGGTGGCTCCGCGCGACGACCGCCGGCGGCGGGTCAAGGAACTGCTGGATCTGGTCGGGCTCAACCCCGACCACATCAACCGGTACCCGCACCAGTTCTCCGGGGGTCAGCGCCAACGGATCGGAATCGCGCGGGCGGTGGCGCTACGGCCGGAGATCATCGTCTACGACGAGCCGGTCTCCGCTCTCGACCTGTCGATCCAGGCGCAGGTGATCAACCTGATGGAGCGGCTTCAGGAGGAGTTGGGGCTGGCATACATCTTCATCGCGCACGACCTGTCGGTGGTGCGGCACATCTCCGACCGGGTAGCCGTGATTTACCTGGGAAAGATCATCGAGACCGGCGCCGACGCGGAGATCTACGACAACCCGACCCATCCGTACACGCAGGCGCTGCTGTCCGCGGTGCCGGTGCCCGATCCGATGCTGCGCGGCCTGCGCGACCAGATCATCTTGGAAGGGAACGTACCGTCACCCGGCGAATCCACCGAGCGGATGCCGGTTCCGTACCCGCTGCTGGAAGGCGCGGGACATCTGTGCCCTGCAGGAGCCGGCGCTGGTCGAGCGGGGCGGTTCGACGCATCCGAGCGCCTGCCACTTCGCCGAAGGGCGCAATGTGGTCGGCGCGGCCGGCTGAGGCGGCCAGAGCCATGCCGACCAGTATCGAAGAGAGAAGCCCTCGACCTGGTAACCCCTGGTCGAAGGCTTCTCTCGGGCTGTTCAGAGGCCAACCCACTTACTCATTTCGGGCGGTTTCCGGGCCGGTGATCCGCTTCAGCAGGGGAAGCGTCGAGGCGATGATGCCGAGTGAGGCCGCGAGCCCGGCGACGACGATGAGGTAGTACGCGATTCCCGGTGGTCGCAGCGAGTAGTCCAGCTGCGACGTGAGGAAGAGGTGGGCGGCCAGGAATCCCGTCCCGATCGCCACGGCGGCGACAACCAGGAGTGGGACCGCGCTCTCCAGGGCGACCACCCGGCGAAGCACGCCGAGCTGGACGCCGGTCAGCCGCAGCATGCTGAAGGGACGTTTGCGGTCGCTGAGGCCGCCGGCCACGGCGACCGCCAGGCTGCAGCCGGCGATGGGCAGGCTGGCGAGGATCACCACGTTCGCCAGTTGCTGCCACTGGACGAGGCTCCGCGCGAAGTCCCCTTCGAATTCGCCGACGGTGCTGGGGAAGCGGCCTTGCGGGAAGGTGGCCTCGATGACGGTTCGTGCCCGTTCGATCGTCGAGGCCGACCCGTTCGTGCCAACGACGACGGACAGGACCGGGAGCTGCCGAAGGCTTTCGGGAGCGACGGCAGCGGCCTGCCAGATGGGCGGACCCTCGGAGAATTTGCGCAGGCCGATGAGATCCGGCTCTACCGCGGCCACCGTCGCGCCGGCCGGACAGCTACCGAAGACCGGGGTGCTGGCGAGTTCGGCGCACGAGATCACACCTGGCCACCGCCAGCCGGCGGCATCCGGCTTGTCATCGGGATTGGCGTAGACCACGATCACCCGTTGAACGCCGGGGATCGACCGCAGCCCGGCCGGGATCGCGTCCGCCGACGGCGCGGGCTGGCCCGCGGGCCGATCCTGGGGCCAGAACATCTTGGACAGGGTGCTGCTGAACACCGAGCCGCTGCGCGGGGCACCACGGTTGGCGACGATCGTGGTGATCACTCCGGTGGCCACGCTCGTGACGAACAGCGCGAGCATGAGCCCGCTGACGGCGCGGAAGCCGGCCTGCGGATTGTCCGAAAGTCGCCGTGCGGCGATCAGCGTGGCGGGCCGACTGGCGCGCCGCGCTATCACCCGCGAGCCGACCATGGTCAGCCACGGTCCGGCGATGACCAGCCCCACCATGATCAGCAGGAATCCCGAAAGGTACGCCCGGGTCTGACCGTCGGTGGTCTCGGGGTGCCGACCGACGAAGTAGGCGAGTTCGCCGATCCCCACGGCGAGCGGGATCAGCCGCCAGGCCCGGGGGACGCGCGGGGTGGCGCGCCGGCTGACGCCGAGCGGGGAGATCTGCACGCGTCGCAGCGCAAGCCGTGCCGCTGCCGCAGCTCCGGCTGGGATGCCGAGCGCGACGAGCAGGATGCCGACCACGCCGAGCGACAGGTCACTGGGGAAGAACGGCGCTCCGGTGAAGGGAATCGTGGCGAGCGCGGGGCGGAAGAGGAAGAACAGGCCGAAGCCGACGGCAGTACCCGCGACGGCGGCGACGGTCGACTCGACCGCGGAGATCACCGATATCTGTCGGGGCGTCGCACCGACCAGGCGCATCGCGGCGAAGCGAAGTTCGCGGCGGGTCGCGGCGAGCCGGGTCGCGGTGCCGATCAACATGAGCACCGGGAACAGCATCCCGGCCGCTACGACGGAGAGGATGAGGTCGAGGGCCGCCGCTCCCTTGCCTATGGAGCAACCCTTGCACAGGCTCGGGTCGGTCGTCATGATGCGGGTGACCTGGGTGGCGTCGGGCCGTGGTGAGAGCTCGTCAGGTGTGTGGCCGATGATGACGAGCAGGGAGTTCGGGGCCGGCAGCGCCGACGGGCCGATCGTGCCGATCTCGTGTCCGGGGAAGCGGTCCCCGAGTTCGGCGACCGGGGTGGAGCGCAGCAGCGCGCTGAGCGCCGGCGAGGCGTAGAACTCCCCTGGGCCGGGCAATCGCGGGACGCCCGGGGGGACCGGTGCGTGTGAACCGGTGGCGGCGACATCGACCCGGCCGATGGCCTGGCCGTGGAAGTAGTCCTCCCGGAGCAGCCACCACAGTGGATCCGCAGCGGACGCGCCAGCGGAGCCGCTCACCGTCTTCGACGCGTGCGCGCCGGTGTTCAGCCAGGCGTACCGCGCGTTCTGCGCGTTGACCGCATTGACGCCCGCCAGGGTGGCCAGCAGCAGGCCGACGCCCAACGCCACGGCAACCGCGATGATGATGAGCCGGACGGCAGCCTCTCTGCCGCTGGCCAGGGCAAGACGAAGCCCGAGGCGGATCATGAGCGAACCCGATCCGGCGCGAATGAAGTCACTTTCCCGTCGCGGACGATGACCTGGCGGTCGGCGTAGGCGGCCACCCGGGCCTCATGGGTGACGATGATGACGGTGGTGCCCTGCTCGCGGGCGGCCGCGACCAGGAGGTCCATGACGTGCTCGCCGGTGAGCGAGTCCAGCGATCCGGTCGGCTCGTCGGCGAACAGGATCTCGGGCCGGGCGACCAGGCCGCGGGCCAGCGCGACCCGCTGGGCCTGACCCCCTGACAGCTCCCCGGATCTGCGCTGCTCCAGCCCGTCCAAACCGAGCCGCTCGAACCACGTCCGGGCCTCCTTCAGCGCCCCGTCCCGGCGGGCGCCGCCCAGCAGCAGTGGCAGCGCGACGTTCTCCTCGGCGGTCAGCTCGGGGACGAGCTGGCCGAACTGGAAGACGAATCCGAAGCGGTCCCGGCGCAGGGTGCTGCGCTCGGTCTCGCCCATGGTGTCGACCCGGCGGCCGTCGAAGTGGATCTCCCCGGACGCGGGGACGAGGATCCCGGCCAGGCAGTGCAGCAGCGTCGACTTGCCCGACCCGCTCGGGCCCATGATGGTGAGGATCTCGCCGGCGACCACTGACACGCTGGCACCCCGCAACGCGGGGGTCTGTCCGAACGACAGGACGACGTCCCGCGCCTCGATTGCGCAGCGCTGGGGATTGGGTTCCATGCTCATGACCGCACCGCCGCTGCCAGGGCACCGAGCCGAGCGGTGGTCGTGTCGATCCACTGCAGATCGGCTTGAAGGTGGAACAGGCCGTGGTCGGCCAGGAGCGCGTCGACCAGGCTGCCGCTCCGTTTGATCTCGGTCAGCTCCCGCATCCGCTGCAGGTGGGCGAAGCGCTGGGTATCGAGGTATTCCTCGGCGGGGCGGCCGAGCATGAGCGCCAGCACGACCTTGGCGAAGAGCACCGTCTGCAGGTGCGGCTCGGCCTCGACCGGCTCGGTCAACCACGCATCGACCTCGGTCGCGCCCAACTCGGTGATGACGTAGCGCTTGCGCTCAGGCCCGTCGCCCGGTTCGACCTCGCTGATCACCACCTTGCCGTCGCGGGCGAGGCGACCGAGAGTGGCGTAGACCTGGCCGAACGGCAGCGGTTTGCCCCGGCCGAAGAAGGTGTCGTAGTCGCGCTTGAGGTCATATCCGTGGCTGGGCTCCCGTTCGAGCAAGCCAAGGAGGGTCAACGGAACACTCATGATGGCGACTGTACGCTGAGAGTATACGCCGCGTATATACCCGCAGTGAGCAAAGTTTGAACGCCCTCAGCGTTCACCAAGACAACTGGCCCATCGAACGGTCCATCGAGCGGCCTGGGTCGATAGCGGCGGAAGTCCTGCGCGTTGGCCGTTAGGTGCGCAGGTTGACCACCGAGGGCGGAGGGTTGATCGTCGGACCGTGCGCCCTTGTCTGCAGCACCAGCGTCGCCGGGGTGCCCGCCGAGGTCGGCACGTCGAACACGATGAACCCGCTGCCGCTGATGCCGGGCTGCAGGTCGTCGCCGCCAAGACCTTGACCGACGGGAGGAGCGCCGCTCAGCAGTTCCATGGAGTTGTAAGATCTGCCGGCGTCGTCGACGAGCGCGCTGTCGCTGGTGGAGCAGTACGCCGGGGCGTCGCCGTGGTTCCTCGCGGTTAGGTGCACGACCTCGTTCTGGCCGTTCTTGGGCGTCAACGTTTTGAGGCCGCCG
>JAOPWA010000336.1 GCA_025965915.1 Dactylosporangium sp.
CGCCACGCTCGTCGGTGCGCCCGGTCCGCTCGCCACGCTCGTCGGTGCGCCCGGTCCGCTCGGTCCGCTCGCCACGCTCGGTCCGCTCGCCACGCTCGTCGGTGCGCCCGGTCCGCTCGACGCGGTCGGTCCGCTCAGCCCGGTCGGTCCGCTCGGCGGCGTCGTCGCGACGGTCGCTGCGCTCGATTGTCTCGGTGCGGGCGTTCATGTCGGCCCGCTCGACGTTGTCTTCGCTGACTACGCGCGGCTGCGGCGGACCCGCCTGCCGGCTGGCCCGGCGCGGCGCGCGTTGCACGGTGTCACCCGGCTCGTCGGCGCGAACCTCGGCTCGTACTTCGGCCCGAGGCGCTTCTACCCGAGCGGCGACCTCGCCGCGAACGCCGGACGTCCGCGCGTCACCGCTCTGCTTTTCCTGGATTGCAGCAACCAGCTCGCCCTTGCGCATGCGCGCGATGCCGGAAATGCCGAGCGACGAGGCCAGATTCTGCAACTCAGGCAGTAGCATCGCGGACAGTCCGCTGCCGGTGCGTCGACGGCGAGGCGTGCTCGCGCGCTCGGCGTTCTCGGCCACGACCGACGAGCGGTCGCCAGAGACGTCCGACGTCACGTCGGTAGTGTCGCTCAATGGATTCCTTCTCCCTCGATAGGCCGGGACTGCCCGGGGTCGAGATTTACGACGGTCGGGGCGGTCCGCGGATACACCCGCTTCGCGTGAGCGTTACGGGAGTCGTTGCAGCCGTGCAGTGACCGGGCCACCTGTGCGGTCAGGCCCCGCCCATGCAGGCGATCCGTGGAAGCTGCGGGTGGCGGTCGAGGCTTTAAGCAAGGGCTGCCACGGGTGATTGGGTACGCCGTCCCGCTCGAGATCGCCGCGCTTGAAGCGGCTACTAGCTCTAGAGCGTAGTCAACCGGCCCAACCTGCGGCAACAGGGTCCCGCTCGGCGTCTTCAAGGGTACCCGATCTCGCCCCGATCGTCACCAACGCCCCGCTCGTGTCGATGTCGAGAGACCAGACCTGCCAGCCGGGGACCTCTGGCGCCGCCCAGTCCTCGGTCACCAAGGCCAACACGGTGGGCCCGGCGCCGCTGATCATGGCGGCGACGCCCTCAGCGCGCAAACGCGCTACCAGAGCCGCGCTGGCTGGGGCGCCGCTGGCCCGGTAGGGCTGGTGCAGCCGGTCCTCGGTGGCGGCAAAAAGCAGCTCAGGGGCTCTGGTCAGGGCGTGTACCAGCAGCGCCGACCGGCCGGCATTGAAGGCGGCGTCCACGTGCGGTACCGAGTCCGGCAGCGCCGACCGGGCAACCTCGGTCAGGCCACGCTCGGACGGAACGAAGACCAGCGGACGGACCGCGGGTGCCGGTTCCTGGCGGACGGCCCGCGCCCCGTCGTCCTGCGTCCAGGCGATCGTGAACCCGCCGAGCAGGCACGGCGCGACGTTGTCGGGGTGGCCCTCCAGCCGGGCGGCCAGCCCCAGCACCGCCTCATCGGGCAGCCTGGCCGCACCGTCGATCACGAGCGCCCGGGCGGCGAGCACTCCGGCGACAATGGCGGCCGAGGACGATCCGAGCCCGCGCGCTTGCGGAATGCGATTGAGGCAGCTCAACTCCAGCCCTGCCGGCTGCTCGCCCACCTCGTCGAAGACGGCCCGCATCGAGCGCACCACCAGGTGACTGGCGTCGGTCGGTAGAACGCCGGCGCCCTCACCGGTCACCGCCACGCTGATCCCGCCCACGGTGACCCGGGCCATCACCTCGTCATGACACCCGAGCGCAAGCCCGAGTGCGTCAAAGCCCGGCCCCAGGTTTGCGCTGGTCGCAGGGGCCCGCACCCATACCGGGTCGGTCAGCAATGCCATGCCGCACATGCTAGGCAACCGCAGCGACAACATCGCTCACCGGCCCGCATCGGCGCGGCGCTACCGGACGCGTACGCGCACGTGACCCCACCGCAACAGGCCACCAGTACCCGCGCCGCCCGTGTGGGCGAGCACGACGAACAGCACGACCAGCCAGAACCAGGGCGCGGAGGCCACACCGAGATACGTGACCCCGTAGGTGGCCATGGACATCGCGATCCCGGGCAGCAGCCACGACCGGTGCGCCAGTACCCGCCGCAGCAGCAGCGGCCCGATGACCGCGCCCAGGCCACGGGCGGCGAACAGCGCACCCGTTCCGACCGGGCCGGCGAGCGTGCCGAGTCGGCCTGCATCGGCCGGCGGCGCGATCCAGGCGGTGCCCGGCGCGCGGACGAACAGGAGCGCGAGGACGGCGACCATGCTGGCCGCGTTGGTCGCCAACATGATGCGGCGACGGTCGAGCCGGTCGGGGACCGTGCCGGCGAACGGCAGCAGTACGGCCTGGATACCGGTGTCGGCGGCGAGCACCAGCCCGCCCCACAACCCACTTCCCGTCAGTTTCGGCAACAGCGCCAGCAACGGCACCATCACGAACCAGTCGCCGCCGAACATGACCAGTTCGGCGGCGAACAGGTGACGAAAGTCCCGGCTGCGGCGCAGGACGGCGAAGATCAAGCCAGGCCAAGCTCCCGGGCGGCCGCCAGCGCGTCAGCCGGGATGGTCGTCGGCGTGGGCGCAGTGGAGATCGCCCAGTCCGGGTCCTTGAGGCCGTGGCCGGTGACGGTGCAGACGATCGTGGAGTCGCGCGGGACCAGTCCCGCCTCGGCCGATTGCAGCAGCCCCGCCACGCTCGCCGCGCTCGCCAGTTCGACGAAGACGCCAACCTTGCGGGCCAGCAGCCGGTACGCGACCAGAATGTCCCGGTCGGTGACGGCGTGGATCAGGCCGCCCGACTGATCGCGGGCGTCGACCGCCTTCGTCCACGACGCCGGGTTGCCGATCCGGATCGCGGTGGCGATCGTGGACGGTTCGCGCACCACGGAACCGTTCACGATCGGTGCCGCACCGGACGCCTGGAAGCCGTACATCTTCGGCTTGCGGGTCGCCTCGCCCGCGTCGAACGCCTCCCGGTAACCCATCCAGTACGCCGTGATGTTGCCGGCGTTACCGACCGGCAGGCAGTGGATGTCGGGGGCGTCGCCGAGCGCCTCGACAATCTCGAACGACGCCGTCTTCTGCCCCTCCAGGCGGTCGGGGTTGACGGAGTTGACCAGGGCGACCGGGTAGTCGATGGACAGCTTCGAGGCCAGCGTCAGGCAGTCGTCGAAGTTGCCGGTGACCTGCAACAGCCGGGCACCGTGCACGAGCGCCTGCGCCAGCTTGCCGACCGCGATCTTGCCGCTCGGTACGAGCACGGCACAGGTGAGGCCGGCGCGGGCCGCGTACGCCGCCGCCGATGCGGATGTGTTACCGGTCGAGGCGCAGATGACCGCCTTCGCGCCGGACTCGACGGCCTTGGACACGGCCATCGTCATGCCCCGGTCCTTGAACGACCCGGTCGGGTTGGCGCCCTCGATCTTGAGGTACACGTCGCAGTGGAGCCGGTCGGACAGCTCCGGCGCCGGCAGGAGCGGCGTGTTCCCCTCCAACAGGGTCACCACCGGGGTGGACTCGGTCACCGGGAGGCGGTCCCGGTACTGCTCGATCAATCCACGCCACATGGTTACTCTCCCTCGACGCGCAGAACGCTGGCGACAGACCGGACGATATCCAGCGTCCGCAGTTCGGCAACGGTCGCGGCCAGCGCCGCGTCCGGTGCCCGGTGCGTGACGATCACCAGTACGGCCTCATTGCCGCGCCCCGACTGGTGGACGGTGGCGATACTCACGCCGTGCCCCGCGAACACCCCGGCCACGGCGGCCAACACGCCCGCCCGGTCGGCGACGTCCAGGCTGATGTGGTAGCGCGTCGTCACCTCGCCGATGGCACGGATGCGCAGGTCGGCGTAGGCGGACTCGCTTGACGCCCGTACTCCCGCGAGCCGGTTGCGGGCGACGGCGACGATGTCGCCGAGCACGGCGCTCGCGGTCGGGGCGCCGCCGGCACCCTGGCCGTAGAACATCAACTGTCCGGCGGCCTCCGCTTCCACGAAGACGGCGTTGAACGCCCCGCCCACGCTGGCGAGCGGGTGGGTACGCGGGATCATCGCCGGGTGCACCCGCACGCTCACACCGTCAACCGGACTTTCCGCTGCGGCGTCCCAGGCCTCGCTTCGCTCCGCGATGCAGAGCAGCTTGATCGTGCAGCCCATCGCCTTCGCGCCGGCCATGTCCGCCGCGCTCACCTCGATGATGCCCTCGCGGTGGACGTCCGCCGCCCGTCCCCGGGTGTGGAACGCCCGCGACGCGAGGATCGCGGCCTTCGCCGCGGCGTCGAAGCCCTCCACGTCGGCGGTCGGGTCGGCCTCGGCGTATCCGAGCGCGGTCGCCTCGTCCAGCGCCTCGGAGAACCCGGCGCCGGTCTCGTCCATGGACGAGAGGATGAAGTTGGTGGTGCCGTTGACGATGCCGGTGACCCGGGTGATGCGGTCGCCGTGCAGCGACTCGCGCAGGGGTCGCAGCAGCGGGATGGCACCCGCGACGGAGGCCTCGTAGTAGAGGTCGGCGCGCCCGTCCAGAGCCGCCGCGTGCAGTGTCGGGCCGTCCTCGGCGAGCAGTGCCTTGTTGGCGGTCACGACGCTCTTGCCCCGGCGCAGCGCCTCGACCAGCCAGGTGCGGGCCGGCTCGATGCCGCCCACCACCTCGACCACGATGTCGACGTCGTCGCGCTTGACCAGGTCCAGCGCGTCGGTCGTGAACAGGGCGGGGTCGACGGGCAGGTCACCGCGGTCGCGGGCGAGCCGGCGCACCGCGACGCCGACCAACTGCAGCGGGGCGCCGATCCGGGCGGTCAGGTCGGCGGCCTGGTCGTGCAACAGACGCACGACCTCGGCACCGACGGTGCCGCAGCCGAGAAGCGCAATCCTGACCGGATTCATGCTCACCCCATGTCCAACGCGAGAAGGTCTTCCTCAGTCTCCCGCCGGACGACCACGCGGGCGGCGCCGTCGACGACGGCCACCACGGGCGGCCGGGGCACGTGGTTGTAGTTGCTGGCCATGCTGCGGCAGTACGCCCCCGTGCCGGGCACGGCGAGAAGATCTCCCGGCCGCACGTCGGCGGGCAGGAATTCATCCTTCACGACGATATCCCCGGCCTCGCAATGTTTTCCCACGACACGAGCAAGCATCGGCGCGGCGGTTGAGGCGCGACCAGCCAGCGTCGCCGAGTACGACGCGTCGTAGAGCGCGGTGCGGATGTTGTCG
>JAOPWA010000338.1 GCA_025965915.1 Dactylosporangium sp.
GACCGGGCGGCGTGGGCCGGCCCCGCCGGTGCGCGAGGCGGCTGGGGCGCCAGTGCCGGACCCGTCGACGATCTCGATCTGGAGGCCATTCCAGCCGCCGTGGCCGAATTACTGTCGGCCCTCGCGGCCGAGGAGCCGCTGCTGATCGTGGTCGACGACCTGCACGACGCGACCCCGGACACCGTCAACGCGCTCGGTGTGACGCTCTCGGGGCTGTCGGGCCCCGTCCTCGCGCTGTTGCTCGGGCGTCCGGAGTTGATGCGCAGAGCGGGCATCCTCAACCGGCTCGCCGACGCCGAGGTGACGGCGCTGCCGCCGCTGCGCGGGGCCGACTCCGCGCGCCTGCTGACCAGCTATCTCGGCGGCGGTCGGCTGGCACAGGCCGACGAGGACCGGCTGCTCGCCACCGCCCAGGGCAACGCCTTCTACCTCGCCGAACTCGTCGCGCTGCTGCAGGAACGGGGGCTTTTGACCAGCGCCGGTCCGGTATGGAGACTCGCGCCCGGCTCGCTCGGCGGCCGCCTGCTCTCCCGCGACCTCGCCGCGGTCCTCGCGGCGCGTATCGACGCGCTGCCACCGCATGCCCGTGCGGTGCTGCGCGACGCGGCTGTCGTCGGCGACACCGTGCCCGCCGGTGCCCTCGAAGCGCTGCGGACTGGGCGGCCCGGTGGCCGGCCCTCCGCGGTGGCGGCCGTGGAGCTGACCCGGGCGGTCGAGGAGCTACTGCAACGGCGGATGCTGCGCCGGGTCCGCGGCGGGTACGGCTTCGCGACGCCGCTGCTGCGCGAGGCGGCGTACTCCGGTGTCGGCAAGGCGGACCTGGCCGAGCGGCACGCGCTGCTCGCCCGGTGGGCGGCTGAAACCACGCCGTCCCCACAACCCGAACCCGGTCAGCCCCGACCCGGACGGGTGGGCATGACAGCCGAGGTGGCGGACGCGTTCGTCGCCGAGCACGCCGAGCGCGCGACGGCCCTCGCCGACGCTGTCGGGCTGCGCACGGACGCGACCGTACGGTCGGTCGCCCCGCTCGGCGTCGCGGTGCTCGGCCGGCTGGCCCGCCAGGCGCTCGTCAGCGGTGAGCCGTCCCAGGCGGTGGCCCACGCCGAACGGGCCGCGACGCTGGCCGGCGGCGTGCTGTCCCCGGGCGACCGGCTCATCCAGGCTCGCGCGCTGCTGCAGACCGGCCGGGCCGTCGATGCGCTCGGGTACGCCGAGAAGATCGCCGCCAACGCGGTCGACGACGCGCCCGTCCGGGCTGGCGCGCTGCTCCTCGCCGGTCGCGCGTACCGGATGATGGGCGACTCGCAGCGGGCCTACCTCACCTGGCAGGAGGCGCTCGACGCGGCGACCGCGGCCGGGCGGCCGGCGGAGCGCGCTGAGGCGATGCGCCGGCTCGGAATGGCCGATTACCTCGCCGGGCGCCTGGCGGAGGCCGGTGAACGATTCGCCGCGGCGTACCAGATCGCCGTCGGGACGGGCGATCGGCGCAGCCAGGCATGGTCGCTGCAGAACCTCGCCTGGGTCACCACGACCCGTGGCGACTTCGCCGGCGCGGACCTCGCGCTCGGCCGGTCGGCCCGCCGATTCGCCGAACTCGGCGACCCGGTCGGCCGGGCCTGGCTACGCGGTACGACGGCTTTCGTACGCATGCTCGCCGGGCGTCTGGGCGAGTCGCGCCGGTTGGCGCGGGTGTTCCTGCCGTTCGGTGAGCGGGTGGGCGAGGCGTGGGCGGTGGGCACGCTGCGCTCGGTCGAGGCGTTCGCCGCGGCCGAGTTGGGTGAGCTGGCCGAGGCCGACCGGGAGGCGCGCCGGTCCTACCGGGACTTCGCGGCCGCCGACGACGACTGGGGGCGTGGCCTCGCGCTGGTCGTACGTGGTGTCATCGCGCGGGGGCTCGGCGAGCCGTCGCACGCGATCGATCTGCTCACCGACGCGCTCGAGTACGGGGAGAAGACCGGTCATCCGCTGCTGATCGGCATGGCCCGCACGATCCGAGGTTTCGTCTCGGTGGACCAGGGCGACGCGGCTGCCGCGGAGGCCGAAGCCCGGGCGGTGCTCGCCGTCGTCGAGCCGCACGACGTGTTCGAATCGGCGCAGGTCGGCCCGCGGGTCCTGCTGGCCGCCGCACGGTTGGCGGCAGGCGACGCACCGGCGGCGGTCAACCTGCTGGCGGACATGGCCGCGTTGGCCGATGTGCCGTCGTTGCTGTTCCCGCGCCGGGAGGCGGTCACCTGGTACGCGGAGGCGCTGCTCGCGGCGGGCCGCTCGGACGAGGCGCTGGAGTGGGCACGGCGCGCGGTGGCGGCTCCGGGCGAGGACGTCCGTAGCCGCGTCCATGCCGGGAGGGCCCTGGCGTGTGCGCTCCACGCCGTCGGCAAGCACGCGGAGGCCGTGATCGTCGCCTCCGCCGCGCTCCGCGAGGCCCATGCGACGCAGCAGGTTTCCGAGCGGGCGGCGACCCAGGCCGTACTGTCGGCAGTGTCCTGATTGGGCTTTTTGGCCGTGCTGTTAGAACGATCACGTCAGTAACCGTGACGACCATGCGACATATCTCGACAGACCGCTGGCGTATTTTTCTATGGTGACCCATCCCCGCACCACGGTGCCGACGGTGCCCGGCCTGACCGGGTTATCCGTGCTGGCCCGGGGCGGCTACGCCACGGTCTACCGGGCGGTGCAGGAGTCCATCGGGCGCGACGTGGCGGTGAAGGTCGAGAATCGACGCCTTGAAAGCGAGCGGGACCAGCGCCGTTTCCTGCGTGAGGCGCGCGCCGCCGGTCGGATGTCCGGCCACCCGAATGTGATCGATCTGTTCGATGCCGGAATGACGGCAAACGGACATCCTTATCTGATCATGGAATTGTGCGAGGCTTCGTACGCCGAGCGCATGAAGACCAGCCCGTTGTCGCCGGTCGAAGCCCGCGATGTCGGAGTGAAAATCGCCGATGCCCTCGCCGACGCGCACGCCCTCGGCGTGCTGCACCGCGATGTCAAGCCGGCCAATCTGTTGATTTCGCGCTTCGGTGAGCCGCAGTTGGCCGACTTCGGCCTGGCGGTCCTCGCCGAGGTGCGCGACCACCTGATCACGCTGGATGTCCTGACGCCGGCCTATGCCCCGCCGGAGATGTTCCGGTACGCGCCGCCCTCACCCGCAGCTGACGTGTACGCGCTGTGCGCCACGCTGTACGCGTTGATGCGCGGCCGGCCGGCGCGCTGGCGCGATGACGTCAATCCGAGCCTCGTGTCCATGGCGGACATGTTCGGCGAGCCGATCCCGGACGTGCCGGGCGTGCCGCCGGAGTTGATGGCTCTGTTGCGCTCGGGCATGGCAAACGACGAGCATTGTCGACCGACGGCCGTGGTGTTGCGCGACGCCCTGCTCGCACTCGACTTCGACATCGGCGGGACGCGGTCGGCGCCGCCGAGTCGGCGGCCGGTCTTCGGGGCTCCTAGTTGGGGGCCGAGCGAGTCGGTCTCGGGCAGCCCCTCCGGTTACATCGACTGGACCGGCAGCGGCCGCGGCGTTGGAAAATCCGAAGATGGCGATTTCGCCGGGGACAACCAGGACACACGCGCACACCCCCCGGCGCCCGACGTGGACACCTCACGTTTCGATGCTCGTATGTGGAAGATCTGACACAGATCTCCCACGATCCATCGTTTAGTAGGACTTTTCCTGGCCGAGTACGTGCTGGGCCACGAAGTTGAGGATCATCTCGCGCGACACCGGGGCGATGCGTCCCGCGCGGACCCCGCCCATGAGCGTCGCGACCCCGTACTCGGTGGTCATGCCGTTTCCGCCGTGCACCTGGATCGCCGTGTCGACGGCGAGCACCGCCGCCTCCGCCGAGGCGTACTTGGCCATGTTCGCCGCGACGCCGGCCTCGACGTCGCGGCCCGCGTCGTACAGGAAAGCCGCCTTGGCGATCATCAACCTGGCCAGTTCGACCTGGATCGCGGCGTGCGCGAGGGGGTGCCCGACGCCCTGGTGTGCGCCGATCGGCCCGCCCCACACCGACCGGCCGGACACATAGGACGATGCCCGCTCCAGCGCGTACCGGGCCGTTCCGATGCTCATCGCGGCGACCGTGATCCGCTCCGGGTTGAGGCCGCTGAACAGCGCGGGCAGGCCCGCCTCGGCTGACCCGCCGATCAGGGCTTCGGCCGGGACCCGGACCTCGTCGAGGAACAGCATGAACTGGTTCTCCGGCGACACGATCTCCATGTCGATCTTCGTGGCTGAGAGGCCGGGAGCGTCGGTCGCGACCATGAAGAGCGCCGGCTGCAGCCGGCCGGTGCGCTCGTCGGCCATCCGGGCGACGACCAGCACGTACGAGCTCTCGTCGACGCCGGAGATGAAGACCTTGCGACCCGACAGTACGTACTCATCGCCGTCTCGACGCGCGACCGTGGCGACGTTGTGGAAGTTGGATCCGGCGTCCGGCTCGGTGATCGCGAAGCAGACCTTCAGCGTCCCGTCGGCGAAGCCGGGCAGGTAGGCTTCGCGCTGCTCAGGGGTGCCGTGCTTGGCCAGGATGGTTGCCGCGATCGCGGGCGACACCACGATCAGCAGCAGTGGGCAGCCCGCAGCGGCCAGTTCCTCGCAGACGATCGCCAGTTCGGTGATCCCGCCGCCACCGCCGCCGTACTCGGTCGGCACGCTCACGCCGAGGTACCCGAGCTTGCCCGCCTCGGTCCACAGGTCGTCGGTGTGCTCGCCGGCCTTGGCCTTCTCCACGTAGTAGGAGTGTCCGAAGCCCTTGCCCAGCGCGGCGACGGAGTCACGAAGCAACTGCTGTTCGGGGGTGTGGTCGAAGTCCATGAGGGTGGCCTTCCGGGCTAGTCGGGGGCAAGTACGGCGAGCAGGGTGCCGGTCTGCACCTGGGAGCCCGGGCCGACGTGGACGTCGGCCACGACGCCCGCGGCCGGCGCGTGTACGGCGTGTTCGAGCTTCATCGCCTCGAGCGTGAGCAGCAGGTCACCGGCGGCGACGCGTTGGCCGGGCACGACCAGCACCTGGCCCACGGTGCCCGGCAACGGTGCCACCAGGGAGCCTTCGCTCATCTTGAGGGTGGGTGGCGGGAAACGCGGTACCTCGGTGAGCGTCACCGATCCCTCGGAACCGTCCACATACGACACATCGCCGACCCGGTGGATCGAGTACGTCAGCCGGAGGCCGGACACGTCCAGTACGACCCGGTCTCCCACCGCCGACACGATCGCGACCGGCGGACGGTCGGGCGGGGCCGACCGGTCCGGGCCGGCGCCGGGCAGCCCGACGCCGTCGCGGTCGACGGTGCGTACCGACCACTCCGCGAGGGCGCCCGACCGATCGAGCCGGTAGCCGACCTCCACGCATCCGTTCGGCCCCTCGAAGGCCACCGTCTGCGGGGCGGACGGCACGTTACGCCAGCCCGAGGGCAGCGACGACGAAGCCGACCGGGCGGCCGATCCGGCCAACGCCGCGGCGAGGCACGACAGTCGCGCGGCGTCCGCGCCAGCCAGGAGCGGCGCGAACACCTCCGGGTGGGCGTCCAGGAAGCCGGTGTCGGTGTCGCCGACGAGGAACGACGGGTGCCGGAGCACGCGTACCAGCAGGTCCCGGTTGGTCACCACACCATGGATCCGGGCGCGGGCCAGCGCGGCGGACAGCAGCCGGGCGGCCTCCTCCCGGGACTCTCCCCAGGCGATCAGCTTGGCCAGCATCGGGTCGTAGTGCACGCCGACCACGGAGCCGTCGCTCACGCCCGAGTCCAGGCGCAGGCCGGTCACCGGCAGCGGCCCGAAGGAGTGCAGCACCCCGGGTACCGAGAACCGGTGCAGCGTGCCGGCCGACGGCAGCCACCGGTTCACCGGGTCCTCGGCGTACAGGCGCACCTCGATCGCATGCCCGCGCAGCGGTGGGGGGTCGCGAAACGGCAGCACTCCGCCTTCGGCGATGTGCAACTGCTCGCGTACCAGGTCGATGCCGCTGGTCTGCTCGGTGACCGGATGCTCGACCTGCAGCCGGGTGTTCACCTCCAGGAAGCTGATCACGCCGTCGTTGCCGACCAGGAACTCCACCGTGCCGGCGCCGGAGTACTTGGCCTCACGGCAGATCGCCCTGGCGCTGTCGTGGATGCGGCCGCGCTGCTCGTCGCTGAGGAACGGGGCGGGTG
>JAOPWA010000401.1 GCA_025965915.1 Dactylosporangium sp.
TTCATGCTCGTCAGCGACAGCGTGACGAACGTGAGGAAGACGAACACCATGATGATCGCCGCGCTGGTGACCACCCCCGCGGAGGACTTGATGCCGTGGGCGATCGCGTCCGTCGTGCTGCGGCCCCGGTCGAAGCCCTCGCGGATGCGGCTGAGGATGAACACGTGGTAGTCCATCGACAGGCCGAACAGGATCACGAACAGGAACAGGGGCAGCCAGTTGATGATCGCCCCGGTCTGCTCCACGCCGATCAACTTCATGCCCAGCCGTGCTGGAAGACCAGTACCAGGGCACCGTACGACGCGGCCACGCTGAGCAGGTTGAGCACGCGGACGGGCCACGGCCGCCTGGGAAAGCGCGTCGAGGGCGGTGCCGCAGTTGCCCACGACCTCCAGCCCCGGCAGCGCGGACAACAGGGCGACCAGCGCCGCGCGTACCCGGTTGTCGTTGTCGACGAGAAGCAGACGGCCGCAAGGGCTGGCGGTGCTCAGCACAACCTCCGGGTCATCGGTAAACGGGGCGAGACAACAAGTCTCGGGGCGTTCGCGACCGGAGAAATGAGGCAGAGGACTACGTTCCGCCCGAGTCATTGCGCCAGTCGGCATCGGCCGGATGACGTAGCCCCGGCAACGCCGGCGACGAGTGGCGCAGCCATCGTCACGGCCGCGCCGCAGGAGGGGCAGATTCGTCATCGTCGACGATGTCGCCCACCGGACAGTGAAGTTCTTCACTGTTTATTAGGTCCGACTAATGACCTTTGCCCTTAGTGTCGGCAGTGCGGGCGCCCCCCTGATGCATAGACTTCCACCGATCCTTGGCGACTCACGCGTCTTAATCGCTTTGTCGCGTACGCCCAGATCGTGGCCAAGTTTGTCTGCTCAACAAAGGAAAGCGCGTGCTGAAATCTCTACGCGGTGCACGGGTCGCGACGGCTGCCGGTGCGGTGGCGGCAGCGGTGGCGACAGTGCTGCTGGCGGGAAGCCCGGCCATGGCGGCCGGCCCGTCCGCCGACGGGGACATGACGATCCAGACCACGGACTCCAACTCGTGGAACCTTCCCGGCGGCGACAAGTGGGAGGTCAACGCCTGGCACTGTGGCACCTACGTCAACGCCTGTGACTGGAAGACCTCCACGAAGTTGCTGGGTAACAACCCGGGCAACGCGTGGAACATCACGAACCGGGCCGAGTTGGAGGCCCATGGGATCAGCGCATCGATCGAAATCTCGAAGGAGCCGAAGGCGTCGCTCTCGATGAAGAGCCGGTCGCTGGGCGAGGTCCGGTGGACCAACACCAACGCGTGGATCGCCGACCTCAGCGGTCAGATGAAGCCGAGCTACTCGACGGCTCACGTCTCCACGCGAAGCTGTGGTTCCGGGCAGGTCAACGCCAACATCAACGTTTCAGAGAAGTGCGTCTACGCGGGCGCGTTCTGATCCGACGTCGGCTGCCGGGACAGGCTGTACCGTGTTCCGGCGGCCGACGGCCGCCCTGCGATCCCGGAGTGACCGAACCACTCATGCCACGTCGCCCGTCGCCGTTCAAGCAAACCGCTGTCGCCACGCTTGCCGTGCTGCTCGTCATCGCCCTACCCGGCTGTGGGTCCGGCGGGGGGAAGCCGATCGCGCCGGCACCTGTCGCCCACGAACTGTCGGCGCTGTTGAGCACGAAGAACGGCCTGTACTACCCGCCCTTCCTTCGTAACGAGCCCGCTGGCCCTGAAGACAACTCGTACGCCATCCGCATCAGGTCACTGTTGGGCGATACACCCCAGCTGAGCCTCAGCGGAAAGACCGCCGCCTTCTTCCACGACGAAGCGGTTGCCGCCTCGCCGCTGTGGGGCCGGATGTGGCTGGCTCCGCTCGCTTCATCCGGGTCGCCCGGAGTGTTGGCCGACACCGATGTGGCTGCCGTGCGGGCGATGCGCACCGATGGAGGTTGGTTCAGCGAACCCGACTCTCCACGGCCGGACACGCCCGAATACCGCGCGGCCGCCACGGCTGCCGCCCTGGAGGTGCTGCGAAGCCGGGGGCCCATAGCGGCGAGCGACCGGCAAGTGACCCTGGCGTGGCTCGATACGGCATCCCGTTCCCATCCCGCTCTGCCGGTGGCGGCCGACCTCGCCCGGAGTTACCGACTACTCGACGCACCGGTTCCCGCACCCTTGGCCGCACTGCCCCGGCCGCCCGCCCGCACATTCGCCGGCCTTGGACCCCAGGCCCGCTACGAATACCTGCTGGAGGCCTACAGCTACGCGAGCCTGACGGCGGCGGCGGGTGGCAAGGCAGAACTCGACCGGGCGGCCTGGCAGCACGTCCTTGAGCACAACACCCGGTCGCTTGGCTACCGGGACCTGTACTACCTGGTCGTCGTCGCCAGCGCCGCCGGTACGCCGGTTCCCGCCTTCGCAGGTGTTCGTGCCAGGATCGCCGACAACACGCTTCCCGACGGTGCGGTCCGCGACCCGGACGCCTACGTCGGCAGCCCCGAGGCGTCGTTGTACGCGCTCCGGCTTCGCGCTTTGGCGGGAGAGTCAACCCGCGACACCCGGCTGGCCGACGCCCTGCGCAAGGCGTCCGCCGAGCACCAGGCGTCCGCCGGCCCGTATGAACGCCTGGTCACGAGCAGCACCCTGCACCTCGCCGGTGCGGCCGCCGGCCCTGAGCTGTGCCGCTCGCCCGATGCGGTGCCGACCGCGGTGACGCAGGACAACGTTGAAGCCTGGTCACGTGCCGCGCTGGCCTGTGTCGACTCCGGTGCGAAGGTGTCCGTTCCCGGCGTAGCCGCATGGCCGCTGGACGATCCGGCGGGCGTCACCGCCGCCTCGACCCTCGTCACCGGCCTCACCGACAGCGGGCATCCGCACACCGCGCCATCCTGGATTTCAGCTCAGGCGCTACGTCCATGGGCGACAAACCCTGAGCGTCTCGGGTCGACGAGCGGATATGCCACGACAGTGCGCGCGTATCTACTGCTGGGAGGCCGGTTTGACCAGGAACTCCGGGACGGCATTCGCCAAGGGATCGACGACCGTCATGGTTGTCCACAACTGCCCAGCCTGTACCAGGCGGACGGAACAGAGCCGGCCTGCGATCTGAAAGCCACCTGGGCGGTATGGAAGCTCAAGCTCCTCAGCGAGGGGCATCTACCCGGCCGTGACGCTCCCGTCAGTAATCCACCGAGAAAATAGGGCACATGACTTCCAACGCTCCTTCATGCCTGGAAGCGCACGCGGTGTGCAAGTCCTTCGCGCTGCGCGGTCAACGGATCGAGGTACTCAAGGACAGCGACCTCCGCCTGTCTCCGGGGCAGATCACCGC
>JAOPWA010000418.1 GCA_025965915.1 Dactylosporangium sp.
CGGCGGCCAGCGCCAGAGCGGCGGCGGCCAGCCCGTCGAGGCCTCCGTTCGCGGTGAACAGCGCCTGCGCGGCTGTGGCGAGGCGTACCTGCTCGGCGGCCTGCGACTCGCGGCCCGTGGCGCGCAGCAGTTCCGCGTACTCGAGCAGGTCCGACGGGGTTGGGTTGCGGCGGGTGAGATCGGCGTAGGCGGCCAGGGCGGTGTCGGTGCGTCCGGTCGCGGCGGCCGTCCGGGCGCGGCCGCGCTGGCCGGCGGTGGATCCGGGGTCGGCGGCAAGGGCCGCCCCGTACTCGCGCTCGGCGCGGGAAACGTCGCCGACCTGCCACGCGAGGTCGCCGAGCTGGTTGTGGCAGAACGCCGCGTCGTACGGGTCGACCGCGTCGTCGAGGGCCCGCAGCATCAGGTCGGTCGCCTCGTCGACGCGCCCCCGCTGCTCGAGGTCGTACGAGGCGCGGGCGTAGGCGGCCAGGCCGGGGCGCAGGTCGAGCATGCGCTGCACCGCGTCGGTGGCCCCGACAGCGTCGCCGAGCTGGGTGAGCGCGTCGGTGAGCACCCCGTACGCGTTCGAGCTGGCGGTGTTGATCGTGAGGGCGGCCCGGGCCTGGTCGCGGGCGCCCGTGAAGTCATGACGGGCGTTGGCCAGCGCGCCGAGCGCGGTCAGGGCATCGGCGTTGCCGTCCGGGTGGCGGGTCAGTGACTCGCGGGCCGCGCCTTCGGCCCTGGGGTAGTACGTAGGGTCGGCGCTGACGCGGGCCTTCTCCAGGTATGCCGAGCTGAGCGCCGCCCACGCCCGCCAGTCACCCGGTACGTCGCGCAGCCGCTTCTGCTGGCGGCCGATCGTCATGGCGAGAAGATCGGCCGGCTCCGCCCGGGCGCCGCCGTGCCCGACCGGGGTGGTGGCACCCCGGTCGGGCACGGCTTTCGGGCCGAGCACGCCACCCGCCACGACCAGTGCCAGGGCGACGGATCCGACCAGCGCGGTCGCGGCGACGGAGCCGCGCAGAGTGGTCGGGGCGGAGCCCCGCAGGGTGGACAGCCGCAGGCGGGTCCGTAACAGCCGCAGGCGGGTCAGTGATCGTCGCATCGTGGTGCGGCTGAGGGGGTGGCCGCGGATGTGGCGCCGATTCCGACCGTGGCGAGCTCGTCGCGGCGACGCCGGATCGACAGGCGGTACCGGCTGGCCATGAAGCCGCCGAGCGCCACCAGCGCGGCCAGGCCGCCGACGGCCATCGGAGCACCGCCGCCGTACCCGCCGCCGAAGAAGCTCTTCTTCTCGGGCGTGACCGAACTGCGGGTGTTGACCCCGTTGGCGTTCGGCAGTGCGACATACGGGAAGGCGTGCTCGAAGCCCCGGTCGTTGGCGTTGACCTTGTCGCCGGCGGCGAGTGCCTCGACCAGCTTGCCGCTCTGCGCCGCACCCTCCATCGCCTGCAGTGCGATGTCGATGACGTCGTCGGTCAGCCGGCGCCCGTTCGGGAAGCCCTGGAGGTCACCCCCGAGTACGCCCAGCCGGTTGGGGCTCTTGTTCGGGCCGACCGACATGTTCAGCCGTAACTGCTCCGAGGCGACGAACCGGTTCGCGTTGACGTCGACGTTGTTGAGCTGCGAGTTGAGGTCGGCCTTGATCGGGCCCCCGGCCTTGGTCGTGATACCGGTCAGGAAGATCTCCGCCAGGTCCTGTCGGGGCCCGGGCGGTGCCTGGATCTTGTAGATGCCTTCTACGAGTTTGGGGATCTCGGGGTAGAGGACGCGGTCGACGACCTCCTTGATCTTCGCGTCCTTGTCCGGCGACAGCGAGTTGAAGGCGTCCTTCAGGCCCGCAGGCAGGACCACCTCGTTGACCAGTGGGTTGCCCAGCCTGGAGACCTGGACCTGGTCGTTGTCGCGGTTGGCGCGGTATCCGTCGCCGTCCTTGTTGCGGCCCCGGTTCTTGTCCTGGTACCGGTTGCTGTCGTCGTACCGGCTGGGGTTGTTGTTGTCCTTGCCGCCCGCGCGCCAGCCACGGTCGTTGTTGGCGGTGCCATTGTTGTTGCTGTTGTTGCCATTGTTGTTGCTGCTGTTGTTGCTGCTGTTGTTGCCGTTGTTGTTGCTGCTGTTGGCGTCCGCGCGGTTGTTGCCGTCGAAGCCGTTGACGCTCACCCGGTCGCGCTCGGCGGTCGCCCACGCCCCGACGATCGGATTGCGGGCGGCGTCACCCTTGAGCGCCAGGTCGCTGCGGCGCACCTGCAGTGCGATCGTGTTCACGTTGTAGCCGGCGAGGGTGTCCTGGCCGGTCTCGCTGAGGTTCGCACCGTAGAGCAGGTCGAACACCCGCAGGTCGGCGAAGAACGGGTCGTCGGCCTGGCCGGCGAAGCTCTTCACGTCGGCGTTGAGCGAGATCGACGCCTGGTCACGTAGCTTCTTGTAGTCGGGCATGGACGCCTGGCCGACCCGCGACGGGGCGACCGGTGCGTCCTTGACCAGGGTTTTCCACCTGTCGCCGGCGGTCCACTTCTCCAGTGTGTACACCTGCCGGAACAGCAGGTCCTTGTCGTCCAGTGAGGTCACCACGCCGCTGTTGTAGAGGAACGTGGCGTTGCCGCGCTTGTCGATGTTCTTGAACGTCCAGCGGAACCGGATGTCCGGGCGCGCGTCGCCGTCGTTGTCGACGTTGACGATGTACGAGGCGTCCGTGGCGAACGGGAAGAAGTTGGGACCGCCGTTGGGCTCCTGGAAGGGGATCCAGTTCGACACGAAGGTCACGGTGTCTGACTTGTCGGGGCTGACAAACGCGTAGAAGTCCGTGTTGTCGATCGCGGGGTCCGCGGCCACCAGCGGTGCTTCCCGATGGCTCGACGCGGCGGCGGAGCCGGGCCCGAGACCGTACAGCGACGCGGCTACGACCAGGCCGACCGCGGCGGCCGCCGTACCTCGCCGAACCCACCCGCCGCCTCGTGCGGCTGCCGGGGTGGATGGGATGGGTGTCATCGTTGTCCCTTCCGCAGAGCTGTCGATGTGACGGAGCTGTCCATGTGACGGAGCTGTCGATGTGACGGAGCTGTCCATGTGACGGACCACCCACTGGTACGGCGCGGCGGGCCGTGCGGTTCGATCGATGGCAGTCACAATGGCGGCGGGTCGGAATCCTTGGTCGGCGCGATCACCCCCGTCGGGTAGGAGCTTCGGGACCGAGGGTGCGAGCATGGGCGATGTGTCAGGTATGGATCGGCTGCGGGTGTCCCGCTACCTCGGGCTGTTCGGCGCTGTCGTGCTGGCGGTCGCCGCCTACCTCGGGGGAGCGCTGCCCGACAGCGACCTCCGGGCCAATCTGGTCCGGATCCTGGCTCGGCCCACGGGCCCGTACTGCCTGGCTGCGTGGCTCGTCGGCACCGCGCTGATGGTCGCTGCCTGGCTACTGGCCGCCCGGGCTGGGCAGCTCAGGACACGCTGGGTGCTCACGACCGTCGCGCTCTGGGCCCTGCCGCTCGCGCTGGCACCGCCGCTGGGTAGCCGGGACTTGTACGCATACGCCTGCCAGGGCGCCGTGTACGTCGGCGGGCTCAACCCGTACCGGGCCGGCCCAGCCGCGCTGCCCTGCCCATGGCTGGACACCATGTCGTACGTCTGGCGCAAGACGCCCGCGCCGTACGGTCCCGGGTACCTGGCGGTCGCCGGCGCCGCGGTCCGGGTCGCGGGGGGACATCTCTGGGTGGTCATCACGCTGCTGCGGCTCGTCGCGGTCGCCGGCGTCTGCCTCACCGCGGTTTTTCTGCGCCGCCTCGCGCGGGCGTGCGGCGTGGACGAGGCGCGGGCCGGGTGGCTCGGGCTGGCCAGTCCGATCGTCGGCGTGCAACTGGTCTCCGGCGGCCACAACGACGCCCTGCTGGTCGCCTTCTGCCTGGCCGGGCTGCTCTTCGCGGTAAAACGCCGGCCGGTGGTGAGCGGCGCATGGCTCGGCCTCGCGTTCGCGGTGAAGGCCACCGCCGGTATCGCTCTGCCGTTCGCGGTGCTCGCGGTGGTCCGCCCCGACCGCTCGCTACGACGGTTGACCGCCGGGGCGGCGTGGGTCGCTCTCGGCGGCGCCGCCACCTACGGGGCCGTCGCGCTGGCGACAGGCCTCAGCTTCGGCTGGACCGCCGGCCTCAAGCACAGCGGTGACACGGTGCAGTGGACCTCGCTGCCGACCGGTGTCGGCATGGGAATCGGGTACATCGGTGAGTTCGTCGGCGTGGCGCACCTGCGCCACGGCGCGATCAACGTTGCCCGTTCCGTCGGAATGGCCGTCCTGGCCGTGGCGCTGGTCGTGTTGTGGTGGCGGGCACGCGGGCGTGACGCCAGGCAGACCATCGGGTACGCCGGCTTGGCGCTACTCGCGACCACGGCGCTCTCGCCCGTTTTCCACCCCTGGTACTGGCTGCTGCCCTTCGCCGTACTGGCGGCCGCCGAGTTCACGGCGCGCTGGTCGATCGTGGTCACCGCCGCGGTGGCGTTCCTGGTGCTGCCCGACGGCTACGGCATACCCCGCCTCACCGCTGCGCCCGGCGCATTGGCGGTGCTCGCGGCCACGATCGGCGCCATGGTCTGGTTCACCCGGCGGTACTTCCTCCAGCGGCGGCCAGTGCCCGAGGACGCGCCGCAGCGGCCTGACCCGATCGAGCCGATCGAGCCGAGCGAGCCGATCCGCACGGGCTGACCGCCCCGGCCGTGACGTGGATGAATTCAGCGGTCGCGGGGTCCCCCGAGCAGCGTGGCGAGTGACGGCGTACCCCGACGGCTGGGGACCGACGAACGGCGGCGGCGCTGGCCGCCGCGGCGCCCATCACGACGAGCCGGTGCCGTCCGGCTCGTCGATCGGGTCGCTTTCCATCCCGCCGGTCACGACATCCCGACGGGAGGCGTACGGCGGTGTGTCGCTGACGGGGTCGCTTTCCATGCCGCCGGTCTCCACCGCGGCTCTGCGCTCGTCAGTCGCGCCGCGCTCGTCGGCCGCGCTGCGCTCGTCGGCGGCTTCCGCCGCTTCGGTACCTGATTCGCTCACACCTCACCTCCCGCGATACCTCCCGCGATCGGTCGTGGTCGGTCACGGTCGTGGTCTCAGTCCTGACGCAACAGGTCCTCGCGCAAGCGGTCGAGAGTGCGGCTGAGCAGCCGGGACACGTGCATCTGCGAGATGCCGAGGTCCCGGGCGATCTCCGCCTGCGTCATGTTGCCGTAGAAACGCAGGCTCAAGATCTTCTGCTCGCGGTGTGGCAGCTTCGCGAGCAGCGGATGCAGCGCCTCGCGGAACTCGACCGCGTCCAGCCCGTCGTCCTCCTGCCCCAGCCAGTCGGCCGGGGTCATGGCGTCCTCGCCCGGGTGCGTCGGCGCGTACAGCGAACTGGCCCGGTATCCGCTGGCCGCGACCATGGCCTCCACCACCGGCTCCTCGTCTATGTCGAGGTGGTCGGCCACGTCGCGGACGGTGGGGGAGCGGCCGAGTCGCTGGGTGAGTGCCTCACGGGCCTGGTTGATCTCCAGGCGTAGCTCCTGCAGTCGGCGGGGCACCCGTACGCTCCAGCCCCGGTCACGGAAGTGGCGCTTGAGCTCGCCGACGATCGTGGGGGTGGCGTAGCTGGCGAAGTCCGTCGTGTGGCTCGGGTCGAACCGGTCGACCGCCTTGAGCAGGCCGACCGCGGCCACCTGGTTGAGGTCGGCGGCCGATTCGCCGAGGCCGTGGAAGCGCCGGGCGAGCCGTTCGGCGTACGGAAGGCACGCTTCGACGACCCGTTGGCGTAGGTGGCGGCGGTGCGGGTCGTCGGCGGGCAACTGGCTGATCGTCCACAGCAGGGTGTTGATCTCGTCGCCCCACAGGCCCTGCCACTGGTGCCGGTCGGTGCCCAGGTGCTCGACGTTGTCGGCGCGCTCCGCCGACGACGGAAGTTCGAGCGCCGGATCGTAGGCAGCCAGCGCCTTCGCCGAGCCCGTGATCTCCAGGACTTCGAGCGCCAGCCCCTGCGCGCCCTGTACCCGCAGCGAGCCGCCGCGTTCCTGAAGTTGTTCCTGTACGCGCAGCATCACGCCGACGGCGCTGGCGTCGATCAGCCGGACTCCCGCCAGGTCGACCACAACCTGTTCGGCGCCGGCATCGAGCTGCTCGAACAGGACGAGCCTGAGCCGCACCGAAGCGGCAAAATCCAGCACGCCGGTGATCTTGACTAGATGTATGGAGTCGAAACGCCAGACTTCGACGTGTGCGGTTTCGGCCATGAGCGGCCCCCATCGTCGCGGAGACCCACGTCCTTTCCAACTGTATGCCGCCTGAAACCTAACTTGGTCGACCAACATTTTCCCTGGCCGTGGGCATTACCGTCGGTTGCTGCCTGGTAACTGAAGGGTGGCCCACACCACCTTGCCATTTTCGGTCGGCGTGCTGCCCCAGCCGGCGGCTAACGCCTCCACGATCTTCAGGCCCCGGCCGTCGGCCTCGAGTTCGTTTTCGGACCCGCCCAGCCGGGGTGCCGCCCGGCAGTCGTCGCGTACGGACAGGTGCAGGTAGCGCTGGCGAAGCGACACGGTCAGCTCCATCTGGGTGCCGGCGTGCCGCAGCGAGTTGGCCACGAGTTCCGTGGTCACGATCTGGGCCCGGTCGGTGACGATGCCGACGTTCCAGCCGCTGCACGCGCGCCGCACCAGCGTGCGCGCCTTCCCCAGGGAGCGCGGTACCGGCTTGAGGACCTGGCTGGCGCGCCGCCGCGGCGCACCGCCGACCCGGCTGGCGAGCGCCTGCTCGACCGTCGGGTAGATCGGCACCGACCGGCAGACCGCCATCCGCTCGAGGGCGGCGGACAGTTGCGGTCCCGGAGCGCCGAGTACCAGCGACGCGCCGGGCCACGCCGCGGCGTGGCTTGCCATGGAAGGGAGGACAGAAAGTACGATGTCGTCATCGGTGTCCAGCGTCGACACGTCAAGGACGATCAACTCTGGCTGGCTGGCCAGACACTGTAGCAGGGTGGCGCGGACGGCGGGTGCGGTCTCGACCGTCAGCGTTCCGGCGAGGCGCACCAGTGCGACGGGAGACTGCCGCTCGACGCGGCAGGAGAGGTATGGGCCGGACCCACCGGCCTCCTTCCGCCTCGTCCAGAACGATCGCGGTAACACGGTCTCTCCTTATGGCCGCGGATCTATTGCCAGCGCGACTACCCCGTCCCCGCTTCGGTAACCATCGTCGCTGCGAATACGCGCATATCCAGGTCACGACCGGGTAGCGAGGTCTGCCGTACGGGACGGAAGGCAGCGCGATGAGAACAGCGCGATGAGGCACGTCACCAGGCGCGGGGTACTGGTCGGCGGTGCCGCGTTTGGCGGGCTGTCGCTTGGTGGGCTGTCGCTCGGCGCCTGCGGCGGGGCCCCGCCTCCGAACGGTTACCCGGGCGGCGACGAGCAGGGCCCCCGCACTCCCGCGCCGGGCCAGGGCGGCCAGGGGATCCTCGACACCGTCGATCACGTGCCGGTCGGCGGGGGCCGGGTGTACGACAACCACCAGGTCGTGGTGACCCAGCCGACCGCGGGTGACTTCAGGTGCTTCCGTGCGGTCTGCACCCATGCGGGCTGTCTGGTCAACAGCGTCCAGAACGGCACGATCAACTGTCCCTGCCACGGGAGCAGGTTCGCGATCACCGACGGCTCGGTCCGTCGCGGGCCGGCCACCAAGCCGCTGGAGCCGAGAACCATTACGGTCGACACCGGTCAGATCCGGTTGCTGGACTGAGAGCCTGATCGTGACGACGACCAACGCCCACGCCGTGCCGGCCGCAAGCGCTCCGGTACCCGCCGGCGAGTCGGCGTGGGCGCCGCTGCGCCACAAGTGGTTCCGGTGGCTGTGGCTGGCGCAGATGGCCTCCAGCGTCGGCGGCTGGATGCAGACGGTGGCCGCGCAGTGGCTGAT
>JAOPWA010000436.1 GCA_025965915.1 Dactylosporangium sp.
GCTGACGGTTGAGCCCGAGGTGGCCCGGCTGCTGGCCGGTGACCGTCCGGTGCTGGTGGTCGACCTCGCCGAGGTCGGATCCTGCGACGCGGCGGGGTTGGCGATGCTGGAGGCCTGCGGCCGGGCGACGGCCGTGGCCGGTGACGAGCTACGGCTGGTTGCCCCGCGCGAACCAGTCGGGCAGGCGCTGCAGGCGCGCGGGTTGACCTCGCGGTTGCGGGTGTTCGGCAGCCTGGACGGCGCGACCCGCGGCGACGCCGTTGATGTGCTGTAGTCCCGTTAGGCAGTGCCGCCGTCGACCTGACGGGTGCGTCTCGCCCCGTCGATCACTCACCGTTCAGATCGTCGGTCCGGGCTGCCCCGGCCGGTCCGCGACTGTCACCGGCGGCGCCGACGCCCGCCGGATCTCACAGGCCACCCCACCGTCAGCCTCCGGCGGCGAGTCGTCCAAAGCAGCAGGCTTGTGTCGGCGCGACGTTGCCTGACCAGACACACCCGCATCGAATCCGGCGACGGGCCGGGCCGCCAGTTCACCGAAAACCGATCGCCGCGCTGGGTCTGCCTGGGCACGAACGGCGGGCTCTGCCGGCCGGACGCGGGGACGAGACGGGCCGGGTCGCCCGCGCAGGCCGCGGCGACGTTGGGGTAGACGGGCAGAGCCTGCGCGAGGCCGACAACAGTCAGTACCCGCAGCAGGAACGGTGTCAATCCGACCAAACGGAGGTACCCACCAGCGGCCGTGCAGTAGTTGTGGGCAAGTTTGAGGGCGGACAGGCCCGTGCAGTCGCAGAACGTCAGCCGGCTCAGGTCGACGACGACACGGACGACCGACTGCGCACGCAACTGGTTGAAGACGGCGTGCATCTGCGCGGCGGTGTCGATGTCGAGTTGCTCGCTGAGGGTGACGATGGTCGCACTGCTGGTCGGGTGGCCGCTGACGACGACATTCACTCTTCCGCCTCGGTAGCTATGGGCGTAACGAGGCAACAGGACAAGTAGTGATTCAGATGGTTAGATATCGAATTGCATCGAATGGCGAAGGCCGTGAGTGATCAGCAGCCGAGGACGTAATCTCGGACGTACCCGCATGCTGGCACTCCGGTAGCTGCCATCAACGACGATCCCGCCATCGCCGACATCCCGGTCACGATGGTTACCGGCTGTCAGGCAAAGATTGACACTCAGGGCCTGCCGGGCATTGTTCGCCTGGCACGTAAGCCCATCTCGGCCAAGGAACTCGTCGGCCACGTCGAGACCGTTCTGGTCAACAAACCGATGCTGTGATATCCCAACCCGCCCAACCCAGCGCCGCTTCGAGCAGCCCAATCTAGTTGGGTCCGTACCGGCGTTGAGATGATCGGCTCGCACCGCTGCCACCCCCCGACACACTCTGTCGCGTCCAACGCCGCACCCGTATGCGCAGCGCGGTCGCGTTCGCAGGGTGGCCGAACTGCTGTGATCCGTGACACCTGCGGCGGGATCGGAGTGTGCCGAGGTTTGGTGATCTCGACAGTGGGTTACACATGCGGTGCCGGTCGCACGGCGGGGAGGTCACGTGGAACCTGGACTCGTATCGATGGTCCGCCGCGACGGCGGGGTGATGGTTGTCCATGCGTGCGGCGAGCTGGATTTTCTCGCCGCAGCCGGTCTACGCGAGGTCGTCCTCGACGCCGTCGAGCACGCGGGTCCGTCCGGTGTCGCCCTGGACCTGTCCGCGGTCACGTTCATCGACTCGGTCAGCCTCGCCGCCCTGGTCTCCGGCTTCAAGGCCGCACACGCCGCCGGCCTGCACTTTGCCGTGGCCGCCGCCAGCCCGACCGCGACACGCCTGTTGCAGATGACCGGCTTGGCGCGCCTGTGGCACTTCAGCCCCGACATCCCGCCAACCGTCCATGACAGCCCGGGGCTCACCCCGGTCGGCTAGGACTCCACCCACGGATTGCACAATCGGGCAAGTGGTAGCCGGGCGCTGGATCCGGTAGCCGCCGAGCCCGACCGCCCCAGTCGCGCGCCCTGCGGCGGCACCGCTGCGGCCGGTTTTACCACGACCCCCGGGAAGCCGGTCGGCACGGCTCGCATGACACGCACGGTACGGCCACGGCCGCATTGCGTCCACTATGGACTCATTCGGATCTCGGCCATATCTCCGCCAATCGGGTATCCCGCTATAGCCATCCGGGTGACTAGGATGACCGAACTATGGACATCGCAGGCCCTGACGGCCGGTCGAAGTTGCGCATCGCAGTCGAACCGGCCGGGCATGACGAGGTAATCGTGGCCGTACGCGGCGAACTCGACTGCGCGACCGCCGACCAACTCCGCGCCGCGATCACCGCACTGCTCAACGGCGGCGACGTCCACGCCATCGGCCTGGACCTGCGCGGCCTGGGCTTCATCGACTCCACCGGCATCGGCACCCTCGTGGTCGCCCAACGCATCAGCGCACAGGTAGGCGTGCGGTTGCGGCTGATCGCGGTCAGCGCCTTCGCCGCCCGCGTCCTCGGCGTGCTCGGCGTGGACGTCATGCTCGGCCTGCCCCCGGCCCGCATCGATACGGCCGCCGTCGTCGGCGCCGGCTGATTCCGCTGACTGTCGGGTGCTGTCGCCAACGCGCACCAAGATTGTGATGGCCCGTTGAGGCGTGACCGGTGCCGGGCACCGCGTGATCTCCCACCTCGACGGCGATTCCGCACTGACCCAGTCGCCGCCCGCCACCGTTATCGACGCGGGTCCGGGGAGGCCGCGGTTGGTGAGCTCGACGTCGACCACCATCGCTGGGCACCGGGGCCACGCCGCTGAGACCTTCCGCTGGATCGCCTTCTACAACCACCGCCGCCGCTGGGCGATCGGCTACCTCAGCCCGGCCCACTACGAGCAACGCCTTTAATCAACTACCCCGCCGCATCGCGGCGTGAAACACGGGAGCCACATCCCCACAGGTGACCTCAGTTGCCGCTGGCGGTGCCTGCGGGCTGCGGGGTTCCATAACCCCGTCACCGTGGTTGACGTGGGCAGATGTAATGCTCGGCCATGCCGTCCGGCATTATCGTTACGTGTGTCGCTACGCCTGCTCTACCTCGTGTTCTGCCGCATCGCCGACTGGCTTGCGCTCCTCACCCGTACCAGTACGGCCAAAGACGTAGAGATCTTGGTTCTCCGTCACGAGAACGCGGTCCTTCGCCGACAGAACCGCACGCCGCGGCCGGACTGAGCCGACCGGGCGGCGCTCGCCGCCCTCATCAGGCTTCTGCCTCGGGCGTTGAAGGCGCACCGTCTCGTCACTCCGGCCACGGTCATGCGTTGGCATCGGCGGCTGGTCGCCCACCGCTGGACATATCCCAGCCGGTCCGGTCGGCCGCCGATCGACCCAGCGGTCGCCGCCTTGGCAGAGCAGATGGCCCGAGACAACCCCGGCTGGGGCTACCAGCACATCCAAGGCGAACTACGCGGCCTCGGCCACCAGATCGGCGCCTCCACCATCCGCCGGATCCTCAAACGCCTCGGCATCCCACCAGCACCCATGCGCCGCGACCACACCACCTGGCGAAAGTCCCTGTCGACCCAGGCATCGACCATGCTGGCCTGCGATTTCTTCCACGTGGACTGCGCGCTCACCCTCCAGCGCCTGTACCTGTTCTTCGTCCTCGAAGTCGGCAGCCGCTACATGCACATCCTCGGCATCACCGCCAACCCCGACGGCAACTGGACCACTCAGCAAGCCAGGAACCTGCTCATGGACCAACAACACCGCTCCCCCGCATACAGGCCGTGACGGCCGTGCCCGACGGTGATCGCTATGGACGTGGGTTTGGCGGTGCCGGCCGTTCAGGCAAAGCATCGGCCCTTTACGGTGCTGATCGTGAAGTTGCGCCGGGTAACCATGGCGGCACTGGTTGCTGCGGGCGTTGCCGCGGTGACACTGATGATCGGCCTCGTGACCAACGCCGCCTCCGACCAGGAGCGGTGGCCCGGCTGGCTGCACCGCACCGGTTTCGACTTCGAGGAGCTCACCGCCGGCGCGGTGGCGGCCCTGGCGAAGCTGCGCCGCAAGCCTCAGGAGCGGGGCTGGCGGGCCAGGATCGACAGGGCCCTCAAGCGCGTCTAAAGGGAGTCGATCGTCGCCAGCTCATCCTCGGTGAGCTCGAACGAGAGCACCGACAGGTTCTCGCGCATCCGCGCCTCGTTGGTGGACTTCGGGATGATGACGATGTCGTGGTGCAGCTGCCAGCGCAGCACCACCTGCGGCACGGTCACGCCGTGTGCAGAGGCGATCGCGACGAGCCGCGGGTCGTCCAGCGGGGTGTTCTTCAGGGAGCTGTACCCCTCCACGACCACCCGCCGGTCGCGCATCTCGGCGAGGAACTTCGGCTCGTGCTGCGGCGGGCTCCATGCGACCTGGTTGACGACCGGCGTCTCCCCCGTCTCCCGGATCAGCTCGTCAACGAGCTGGGTGTCGTAGTTGCTCACCCCGACCGTGCGGGTGCGGCCCGCGTCGCGCTGCTCCAGCAGGGAGATCCAGGTGGGCAGGGACTGGCCGCGGGCCGGCGGCCAGTGGATGAGCCACAGGTCGACGAAGTCGACGCCCAGCGCCTTGAGGCTCGCCTCGATGGTCTGCCGCTCCCGGCCGGCGTTGTCCGGCGGGAGCTTGGTGGTGATGAAGACGTCCGACCGGTTCACGCCGCTGTCGCGCAGCGCCCGGCCGATCTCCTCCTCGTTGCCGTACCCGGTCGCCGTGTCAATGTGCCGGTATCCGACGTCCAGCGCGGTACGGGTCGACTCGTACGCCGACTTGCCGGTGATCTGCCAGGTACCGAAGCCGATGGTCGGCAGCGTCACGCCGGCTGCCAGTTCGACGGTTGGGATCTCGTGTGCCATGCCCCAATACTGCCCGACACTGGTGGGATGGACTGGACACGGGTAGCGGACTCGGCGGACGTAAGCGCCACACCACGGTCCGTGCTCGTGGACGGGGTCCCGCTGGTGGTGCTGCGGCCCGCCCCGGACCGGCCGGCCGTGGTCTTCGCCGACCGCTGCCCGCACCGGCTGGTACCGCTGTCGGCGGGCACCGTGGACGGTGGGGTGCTGCAATGCCGGTACCATGGCTGGCAGTTCGATGAAATCGGGCAATGCGTCGCCGTGCCGTCCAACGGGTCGGACGGCAACATCCCGCCCTGCGCCGACCTGCCGCCCGGCCCCGCGGTCCGCGAGGACGACGGCGCGGTCTGGGTCCGCCGCACGGATGTCCACGAGCCGGTACCGCTCGACCTGCTGTCCAACGTGGACCCCGGCCTGGCCCGCGCGTGGCATCCAGTGGCCCTGCTCGACGAGCTGCCCTGTGCCGCGCCACAACTCGTCGCACGGGTTTTGAGCTGCGGTTTTGTCCGGCGGTGGACGATCAGGTGATGGTGTTCCGGCTGCTGCATCTGATCATGGTTCAGGTGTTCGGCTGGCTTGCATGGCTATCACGCAGCGACACCGCCAAGACCGCGGAGCTGCTCGTCCTGCGGCATGAGGTCGCGGTCCTGCGTCGGCAGGTCGGCCGGCCTCAACCGTCCTGGCCTGGCACCGCCGTTTGATCCAACGCCACTGGACGTACCCGAACCGGCCCGGCCGGCCGCCCATCAGTGCCGAGGTCCGGGACCTGGTCCTGCGATTGGCGCGGGAGAACCCGAACTGGGGCACCGCCGCATCCAAGGCGAGCTGGTCGGTCTCGGGTACCGGGTCGGTGCCGGCACGATCCGCCGGATCCTGGCCCGCACTCGGACACGGCCAGCGCCACGCGGCGTGGACACCAGTCGGCGGCACTTCCTGCGCACGCAGGCCCACGGGTTGCTGGCCACCGACTTCTTCCACCTCGACACCATCGCGCTACGGCGGATCTACGTCCTGGTCGTGATGGAAGTGCTCACCCGCAGAGTGCACATCCTCGGGGTCACCGCCAACCCGACCGGGGACTGGACCACCCAGCAGGCCCGCAACCTGATCGTCGACCTCGACGACCGGACGAACTCATTCCAGTTCCTGGTCCGAGACCGCGACGCCAAGTTCACCACCTCGTTCGACGCCGTGTTCACCGCCGAGGGCATCGACGTGGTTCGGATCCCGCCGCGGACACCACGGGCAAACTGCTACGCCGAACGGTTCATCGGCACTGTCCGCCGCGAACGCACCGACCACATCCTGATCTACAACGAACGACACGCCCGCACGATCCTCGACGCATACGCCGAGCATTTCAACGAGCACCGTCCACATCAGAGCCTCAACCAGCACCCGCCACGCCACGACCCGCTGGAAGACCGCTTGAAGTGGCTGTTCCGGCAGAACGAGGACTGGGGCCGGCTGCTGCACGAGCACGCACGCCTTTACGAGGCGATCGCCTCGCGCGACACCGAGCGGGCCAGAGCATGCGCGATCGAGCACGCGCGGGTCAACCGCGCGCTGGCATTGCAACTCCTCTTTCCCGACGACGACGCCGGGACAGCCAAAGCCGGTTAGGCCGTGTTTCATAGGTCGGGTCAGAGCCACTCATTGATCGCGGCGATGTGGATCGTGGTCAGGCCTGCGCACCTGGCGGCGCAGGACCGCAACCTCGTAACGCAGAACGAGCAACTCCACGGTCTTCGTCACGTCGCCTCGCGCGAGCCACGCCAGCCATCCAAACACCTGAACCATCGCCAGGTACAACATCCGAATCACCACGGCTAGATCCTGCCCGGAATCAACGAACAACCAGCTCACAGACCGTGCGACGGGTTTTGGCGCAGGACAGGGAAACGGACGGTGTCGAGGTGGGTGGTGTCCAGTGGCCGGTGCCCGCCACCGTCCTGGCCCGGGCTCCCGTCAGCCGTGCGGACCGACAAGCTGATTTGCCGTTCTCCTGCGGTCCCGTGGAATCTCGCCACTGTGTCTATCCGTTCTGTGCGGGTAGGGCCGCGCCTATCCCACCGGTTGGATACCAGCAGCCAGTAGCCCCATCGTGTCATGTCGGGTCGCAGAGGAAGGCAGCGGTGGCGTCGACGAGAAAGCCCGGATCGGCCGCCCCGCACAGCTCACGGACGGAGTGCATCGACAGCACCGGGATCCCTACGTCCACCGTGCGAATGCCCAAACGGGCGGCGAGGATCGGGCCCAGCGTCGATCCGCACTGCACGCTGTTGCGTGAGACGAATACCTGTGAAGGGACGCCGGCCTGACGGCAGGCGCGCGCCCACGCGGCGGCACCTGGCGCGTCGGACGCGTAGTGCTGGTTCGCGTTGACCTTCAGTGTCGGTCCACCGTTGGGCACAGCGAGATGCGCGGGATCGTGCCACTCGAGGTAGTTCGGGTGGACGGCGTTCATGGCATCGACCGACAGGCAGCGCGAGGCCGCCAGCGTCCGGGTTCCTTGTCCTTCCCCGGCGGCCAATTCGGATGAGATCTGCCTGAGCACGTTTTCCAGCAGTGGCCCCGCGGCTCCGGTCATCGACGTACTGCCCACCTCCTCGTGATCGAATGCCGCGTAGACGTGGATGAGGTCCTCCGACCCGGTTGTTTCTGCGGCGCGCAGGAAGGCGAGTAGCCCGGCGTGGGTCGAGGAAAGGTTGTCCAGGCGGGGCGCGGCCAGCAGTTCGTACCGCTGCCCGATCAGTGTGGGGGCGGACACGTCGTGGAGGACCAGGTCATGTGCGGCCACCTCGGCGGCGGAGACGCCGGCCTCTGCCGCGAGAAACTCGATGAGTTCCCCGGAACGGACGTCACCGAGTCCCCAGACCGGCAACAGATGGCTTTGCGGGTCAAGCTTGAGACCTCGGTCGTTCACTTCCCGGTCAAGGTGGGGAGCTAGTTGCGGCACTCTGAGCAGCGGCCTGTCGACGTTGACCAGCACGCTTGATCCGTCGAACAAGACCAGGCGGCCGGCAAGCCCGAGGTCGCGATCAAGCCAGGAGTTCCACAGTGGCTGGCCGTAGACCTCCACTCCCACCTGGCGCCAGCCGGCGGTACCGGTGTCGGGCCGGGGCTTGACCTTGAGCGTCGGAGAGTCCGTGTGCATGGCAATGATCCGTACCGGCGTGGTGGCCAGCGCTCCTGGTGGCTGGTGCCACGCCACGACGGTGCCGTCCCGTACGAGGTAGTGCTTTCCGGCCGTGGCTGTCTGTGAGTCACCCTCGGCCTGTGCTGAGAAGCCTCCAGCCCTCAGACGCCGGACAAGCTCGGCGGTGACATGAAAGGGCGAGGGTCCGCTCCTGATGAAGTCGAGCAAGTCGAGGGCGGTCGTCTGGCCTGGTTCACTCATGAAAACCTTTGGGAGATCTGCGGACTCTCGCGCCGACCTGGACCGCCTACAGCGTCCACCGGAGCGCGTACTGAGTCAGCGGGGCGGGAAACGCACGAGAAGAATTTGGTTCCAGCAGCCCGGGGCGGGAAGGGAGCTTCCCACCGGCCGGGAGGCTTGTGCGGAGGGTCAGTACCCCTTCTCGCGTGAATAGAGGTTCCGGAGAGGCTGGCCGTCGAGCCACCGGCGAAGGTTCTCGCAGAAGAGATCCGTCAACATGGCGTTCTCCACGTCGACCGTAGAGGCGGAATGGGGGGAGATGATCACGTTGGGCATGCCCCATAAGGGCGAGTCCTGAGGCAACGGCTCCACGGTGACGACGTCCAGGCACGCGCCACCGAGGTGGCCATCGACGAGAGCCTCGATCAAAGAAGGTTCGTCAATGACCGGCCCGCGGGCGATATTGACCACGATCGCCCCAGCGGGTAGGAGCCCGAGCCGACGCTTGTCCAGGAGGCCCTGGGTCTGCGGCGTGATTGGACAACACAGCACAATGGCGTCCACCTCTGGGAGGAGCTCGTCCATCGAGCCGATCTCGACGATCTTGCTGAGAGATGGGGCATCTACGTTGTGCGGGTCCCGGGCCGCGCCCCACACCTCGACACCCATCGCCGCGAAGACCTCAGCGACCTTGCGGCCCACCTGCCCGAGGCCGACGATCAGCACCCGCCGGCCCGCCAACTGCTGGGTGGTGTAGCGCTCCCAATGGCGTGCTGCCTGCCGTGTGGCGATGGTCGGCAGCCCCTTGACGAAGTAGAGCACCCCCGTCAACGCGAATTCAGCCAAGGGGACGGCATGCACGCCCGCCGCTTTGGTGAAGATGATTTCTGTACGGTTGAGCCTTGTCCGTTCGAGGAACTCGCCGATCCCGGAGCTTGTCGCCTGTACCCACCGGAGGTCCGGGCAGTTGCTTGGCATTTCGGCAGGCGCATACCAGTCGAAGTCGAAGCTGACGTGCGCGGTGGACAGTAGGGCGCGCCATTGATCGAGTTGTACGTCGGTAAGTTGACGACTCCTGCCGACGTGGTCGGCGCGATACCGCGCAACCGGCAACAGATCGGGGGCGTAGAGCACCTCGATGCAGGGATCGACCGCAGCGATGCGGTCCACGTGTTCTCGTTCGAGCGGAGATCCGATCAGCACCCTCACCGTAGCGTCCCGGCTCATCGCGAACCACCTGATGCCAGGGCAGCCGTTCGCGATGCGCGCCCGTTACCAACCTGTTGCCTGACCTCCACGCTCCTGCTCATGCCAGTCCCTGTTCCTTTCCGAGAGTAATGAGGACTTCCACCATGGCTTCCGTTGCGTCGTGCCATTCGGTCTCATCTCGTGCAAAGCAGACGCGGAAGTGACCGACCCCCGCCGGTCCGAACTGATATCCGGGACTGACGACAACCCTTGCGTCGCGCTGGAGCCTTTGCGGCGACCTGCTGGTCCGGAAGCTTCAGTGCCGAGATGTCGGGGAAGAGATAAGCGGTTGCCTGCACTGGGTCGACCTGCAGGTACGGGACCCGGCGGAACTGCTCAAGCGTCGTGTCATGAAGGCGCCGCAGCTCTTTGATTCGAGCCGAAATGAAGTCGACGTCGTCCACCCACCAATGCGCCATCAGTTGCTGCGCGTACGCCGGAACTCGTAAAGACATGGCCGACAGCACGGACTCGATAGCATCGAGGACATCCGGCGGCCCGACGGTCACGCCTAGGCGATAGCCACTCATGGACTCGGTTTTCGACGGTCCGAGCAGCGTTACGCACCGATCCCGCATCCCCGGTCGGGCCATGAGGTGAGGAAATGGCACGCTGTCGTCGTACACGAGGCGGCAGTAGAGCGAGTCCAGGACGACTCGGAAGTCCCACTGCTCGGCCAACTCGGCCAGCCG
>JAOPWA010000442.1 GCA_025965915.1 Dactylosporangium sp.
CGCCCGGCGCTCCACCAGCATGCCCGAGCGCCGGCACCTCGCCGCGCGCGCCGAGCGGCTCGCCAACCACAAGGGCTCCTCATACTCCAGCGGTACGCCGTGATCTCTCCGCTGGTGGAGTACTCACCGTGCCACGGACCGCGGTGCCCTGATCTGCCGGGCTGTCACCGCCTACCGGGACCTGTTCTCCGCCGTGTCCGTGCTTTGACGGTCCTGCAGGGCGATGTACTGGCCTGAATGGAACCGGCGTCGGTAGGCGTGCAATATCGTCAACCACAGGTTGACGATTCGGAGACCGTCAACCTATGGTTGACGTATGACGAATCCAATCCGTATGACGAATCCGGTCCGGCTCGACGACCTGATCGAGGCCATCAAGAAGGTGCACTCCGACGCCCTCGAACAGTTGTCCGACGCGGTCATCGCCGCGGATCACCTCGGCGACGTGGCTGACCATCTGATCGGCCACTTCGTCGACCAGGCTCGACGCTCGGGCGCGTCCTGGACCGACATCGGCAGGAGCATGGGGGTCACCAAACAAGCAGCTCAGAAGCGTTTCGTTCCGAAGGGTCCGGGCGAACCATCGGATCTCGATCCCAGTCAGGGATTCACCCGGTTCACCGAGCGGGCGAGGAACGTCGTGATGGCGGCGCAGAACGAAGCCCACGCGGCAGGCAACGACGAGATCCACCCCGAACACCTGGTGCTGGGGCTCCTGAGCGAGCCGGACGCGCTCGCCGCGCGGTCGATCGTCGCGCAAGGCGTGCCGCTGGAAACCGTCCGGCAGACCGTAACCGCGACGCTGCCGCCGGCGGCCGACCAGGTGCCCGCGCTCATCCCGTTCGATTCACGGGCCAAGAAGGCGCTGGAACTGACGTTCCGGCAGGCCCTGCGGATGGGCCACAACTACATCGGGACCGAGCACATCCTGCTCGCGCTGCTGGAACTCGAAGACGGCACGGGCCTGCTCGCCGGCCTCGGCGTCGACAAGGCGACCGCCGAAGCCAACATCACCGCCGCCGTAGCCGCCGCCCTTGCCGCCCACGAGCAGCAGTCACCGTGAGGGAACGTCAGGACGCAGTCCAAGGTCCCGGGAGCGGGAAACGGGCATGCGGGGGCTGTGGCAGGTCAGCGGACACGGTCGAGTGCGAGCACCGGGATCAGGCGCACACCCTTCGTCTTCTCCTCGTACTCCCCGAAACCGGGATAGCGTCGCGCCTGCTCGGCGTAGATCCGGTCACGTTCCTCGCCGGTCAACTCGGTGACGGTAACCGCGTAGGTGTCGGTGCCGACCTCGACCGTCGCGTTGCCCGCTGCGGTCAGGTTGTGGTACCAGTCCGGGTTCGTCGGAGCGCCAGCCTTCGAAGCGAATACGTAGATGCGCTCGCTTTCGCCAGGTAGGTACATCACCGGCGAGACGTAATCGCGTCCACTTCGCTGGCCCTTGTGGTGAACGAGCACAAGTGGGGCACCGTCGAACTGCCCGCCGACTCTTCCGTCGTTCCCACGGAACTCAGCGATGATCTTGCTGTTCCAGTCGTTCGCTTCCGGCACGGATGCCTCCCGGATTCTGCTGTCTCAGGCGGACTGCCCGCTCAGGTCAAGCGCGCAAGTTCGTGCTGACCCTCCGCCACCGAGCCGGCAAGGCCAGCGGTGGGCGGTGAGCCAACGCCAAGCATGGCACGCCCGATGGTCGCTTACCCATGGCATTGATCAGTTGTTTGTCTTGTCCGCCAAGGCGCGTGGGAGCCACTCGGCCGGCCGCCGCGACAAAGTGGTGACCTAGAAGGCAGACAACCGCATCGCCGAACGCACGTGCGGGAGCGGACTCGGATGAGGAAACCGAGTTCGGTACCGGGCATCAGGTGTTTGGTCCAGGTATCAGCCGTGTTGGGTGGCTCCGGAGGATGCGAGGACGACGACGCCGACGACGATGAGTGCCATGCCGGCGACGGCGGGGAGGTTGAGGTGTTCGCCGTAGAGGACGGCGGCGGCGATGGTGACCCCGGCGGTTCCGACGCCGGACCAGATCGCGTACACCACGCCGACGTTGAGGGTGCGCAGCGCGTACGCCATCAGGATGAACGAGGCCAGATATGCCCCGGCGACGATCAGCGTCGGCAGCGGCCGGAATGCCCCGGCCGCACCGCGCAGGGCCAGCGTCGCGACGACCTCGGTCCCGATCGCACCGGCAAGCATCAACCAGGCCATTCTGTTACTCCGCATCGATGAGGTCGGTGAGCACCGCGTACACCCGCTCATGCAGGCCGCGGGTGGGTGGTGCCAGGTTGACCAGGCGGGACAGCCACCAACCGTCGACGGCTAACCGGACGGCGGTGGCCACGGCTGGGTCGATACCGTCGTTTTCCAGTCGGCGCTGCCACGCTTCGTAGATCTCGCGCAGCGGCGCGAGAGCGCCGGGTTCGACGATGGCGGCGGCGAGCAACGCGGCGGTCGTCCGGTCGGCGGCGCTGCCCGCGGCCGTGGGCTGTTGCTCCACTGTGGCTGTCAGGTAGACGCGGGTGGCGGCGCCGGGCTTGTCGCCAGCTTGGGCGAGGGCCGTGTCGAAGTGGCCGACGAGCCGATCGACCATGCCTGCGATGAGCGCCTGCTTGGTCGGGAAGTGGTAGAGCAGTCCACCTTTGCTGACCTGTGCCTGCTTGGCGACCGCGTCGAGGGTGAGAGCCTGGGCGCCGTTGTGCAGCAGCACGTCGGTCGCGGCGTCCAGCAGTCGGGCACGGGTCGCTGTCACAGCGCCTACTGTACCGGCTGGACGGTGTAGTATTCCGGCAGTCCTCACTCAGGACCAATCGCCGACACCCGGCGGGCGCAGCGGCGCGTTGAACGGCGCTGAACCTACAGGGCCTCCTTCCGGTACCCTCAACCTTCAGGTCGAGAGGCGCTGCGACGGGCTCGGGTCCGCCACGCTCGACCTGGGCTGGTCAGCAAGGGCGCCTCCGATAGCGGAGGTGGTCGAGTGGGTGCGTCTGGTAGCGCACAGGCCCTCCAGGAGCTTCTGGACCAGCGGATCGTGGTGCTCGACGGGGCCTGGGGCACGATGCTGCAGGGCGCCGCGCTCACCGCGGCCGACTACCGCGGGGAGCGGTTCGCCGACCACCCGCGTGATGTCACCGGTGACCCGGACCTGCTGAACCTGACGCGGCCGGATGTCGTCCTCGACGTACACCGGCAATACCTGGCGGCAGGCGCGGACATCACCACGACGAACACGTTCACCGCGACCAGTATCGGTCAGGCCGACTATGGCCTGCAAAAGTATGTCCGTGAGATGAACCTGCGGGGCGCCCAGCTGGCGCGCCAGGCCGTGGACGAGATGGGCGGGCACGTTCGGCGGAGCCGATCAATGGCACCCTTCGTCGCCGGCTCGATCGGGCCGATGAACGTCACGCTTTCGCTGTCCCCGCGCGTGGAGGACCCCGCGTACCGGGCGGTGTCGTTCGACGAGGTCCGCGACGCGTACGCCGAGCAGGTCCAGGCGCTGGCCGACGGCGGGGTCGACCTGCTGCTGATCGAGACGATCTTCGACACGCTCAACGCGAAGGCCGCGATCGCCGCCGCACGCGATGTCGCTCCGCACCTGCCGCTGTGGATCTCGGTGACGATCGTCGACCTGAGCGGGCGCACCCTGTCGGGGCAGACCGTCGAGGCGTTCTGGAGCTCGATCGAACACGCCGATCCGCTGGTGGTCGGCGTGAACTGCTCGCTGGGTGCGGAGGAAATGCGCCCGCACGTCGCCGAGCTGTCGCGGTTCGCCGACACCTACACGGCCTGCCATCCCAATGCCGGTCTGCCGAACGCGTTCGGCGGCTACGACCAGACGCCGCACGAGACCGCCCGGATGCTCGGCGAGTTCGCCGCATCAGGAATGGTCAACGTCGTCGGCGGGTGCTGCGGGACGACACCGGCGCACATCGCGCAGATCGCGGCCGCCGTGTCCGGTCTCCCGCCGCGCCCGGTCCCGGCACCGCCGGCGCGGACCCGGTTCAGTGGTCTGGAGCCCTTCGGGATCGGCGCTGACACCGGGTTCGTCATGATCGGGGAGCGCACCAACGTCACGGGCTCGGCGCGCTTCCGGCGGCTGGTCGAAGCGGGCGACCACCAGGCTGCCGTCGACGTCGCGCTGGAGCAGGTACGCGGTGGGGCCAACCTGCTCGACGTCAACATGGACGCCGACCTGC
>JAOPWA010000502.1 GCA_025965915.1 Dactylosporangium sp.
GCCGGCGTTGTAGAGCGCCCGCCGCACGCGGCACATGTACTCGCCATCCAGATAGGACAGCTCGGCGATCTCCCGCTCCACGATCAGACCGGTGCCGGGCGGCAACCACTGCTCGAGTACGGGCGGATCCCGGCTCACCGTCCCGGCGCGCACCCGGGAGCTGGCGCGCAGGTCGTCGTACTCGCGGAACCGCTGCCAGATCGCCCCGTCGGCGTGCAGAACCGCCTCGGCCCGGCGGGCGAAGTCCTCGGTCGGGCGGTGCCGACGCGCCTCGACGTGGCTGACGTAGGACGGGTCGAAACCCATGGCGGCGGCGAGGTGCTTCTTGGACATGCCTCGATCTACTCGCCAGCGCACCAGCTCGGCGACGAACGCATCGGAGGCCCGCTGCGCGGGCGAGTTGCCGGTGCTCATCCGCCCCCAGCCCCGCCAGTATCGAGTTCTTCCGGTCCGACCAGTCTCACCGGACGGCGGTGGCCCTGGCCGGCGGCGACGCAATGCTGACAGATCGGTAGGCAAATCACTGTCTGTCGATGTATTCTGTACTGTCTGCCAACTACTCCCTGTCCTCTTCACCACATGCATGGTTAGGCTTGCCTAATTCGAGCTATGGTGGGCGCTTGATCGCGCCAGCAGGGGGTAAGTGAGCACGGTGACAGGCACACGCGGGTACACCCGACGGCAGGATGGTGACGGCCGGTGACGGCCGCTGTCAGCCCCGCCGCGGTCTCACCGCTGGCGCCCGTGCTTGGTGCCCTAGCCGCGATGACCGGGCGCTACCCGGTGCACGGTCTGGAACCGGGCCTCTACGTGACCGACCGCACCGGTTGGACCGCGGCCAGCGAGATCACCCACGGCGACGCGTTCGACGACATGCTTGAAGCCGCCGGCCGGCGCTGGCAAACCTCCCCGCACGTCGCGGCCGCTCTGGCGTGGAAGTGCTACTCGTACTGGACCTCGCTGCCCGCCCTGCTCGGCTACGCCACGGCCCGCCGGGTGCCGCTGTTGGAACACTCGAAGGTCCTGGTCCGATACGAAGATCGCCAGCCCTTCCTGCGCGCCGGCCTGACCGACCCCGAAATCGCCGTCCTGCCGGCCGACCCCGTCGCCGCACTCGACCTGCCCGGCGTACGTGTGGTTCGCGACGAGGCGGCACTGCTCCAGGTGCTGCGTTCCTCCCTCGTCGATGCCCACCTGGCCCCGGTCGTCGATCGGCTGCACGCGCGGTTGCACCTCGGTACGCGTACCCTCTGGGGTTCGCTGGCCTCGGGAGTCGCCCACAGCGTCTCCCGCGCGGCGGACGTGCTGCCCGGGTCGACCCTGGACGCCGCCAACGCCCTCCTCGATGGCCTTGACCTGGCCGGTCTCGTGGATCTGACGCCGGGAGCGTCGGGCCGGCTGGAGGTGCGCCGGCGTACCTGCTGCCTGGCCTTCGCACTACCGGAGCCGCGGATCTGCGCCGGCTGCGTGATCGAGAAGTCCTGATCCGGCCGTCTACCGGATAGCCCGCTGTTTATCCACATGGCCGGTTCGGGTAGCCACTTCCCGACCGTCCCCGCGAGCCTCCGGGCCATCGCCACGCCGGTCACCAGTAAGTCGACCTTAGTGTGCGTCCACGGGGAGGTGAACGTGGCCAACTCCGGCAAGACCAGGCAGGTCCGGAAGGTAGGGCTGGGTGATCACCTGTGCCTGCCCTTCTCCAGCGACGACGAGCAGCGCGAGGTGCTGACCACCTACATCGTCGACGGCCTGACCCGAGGCGAGCGCGTCATCTACTACGCCGACCGAACCGCGCCCGCCGTGATCGGCTCCTGGCTGGCCGGCAGCGGCGTCGAAACCAGTCGGATGATCGACGAGGGCCGGCTGGTCATCCGTCCGATGGGAAACAACCTCTTCGACGGCCGCTTCGAACCCGACGTTGTGATCACCACCCTGTCGGTCGAGATGCGGCGGGCCCGTGACGCCGGATACCCGGGACTGCGTGTCAGCGGCGAGATGACCTACGAACTGCGTCCGGTCGCGGACGAGCGGGCCCTTGTGGAGTTCGAGCACCGCCTGTCGCGGGTGTTCCGCTCCCGCGAGTTGGCCGCGATCTGCCAGTACGACCAGCGACTGTTCGACGAGGCCGCCGTCACCGACATGATCGCCTGCCACCCGCAGGTGGTGCAGATCGACCCGCTGCACGACGACCACCGGCTGCGCATCATCCCGACCTACACGCCACGGGGCTTGCGGATTCTCGGCGCGGTCGATGTCATGACCGTCGGGGCGTTGACCACCACACTCCATCTGGCGACCCGCTGGCCGGAACAGAATCTTCACTTGAATCTGGGCGAACTCGAATTTATCGACGTCGCCGGGGTACGAACGATCGTGCGCACCGCAGCCGGTCTCGAGCCGGGGCGGTGCTTGATCATCGAGCGGCTCGCGCCAGGTTTACGTAAGGTGTTCGAAATTGTCGGCTGGGACCGTACGCCCGGATTGCGCTTCGCCGAGGAGGTGGACTTGTGATCGGCCCCTCCCTGGTTCATCAGGCGCTGCTTTACAAGGACGCCCAACAGTTCCTCGCCGCCGTCGTGCCGTTCATCCGGGACGGGCTCGACCGGGGCGAGCCGGTCCTCGCGGTCACTCCCGAAGCCCACTCCGCCCTGCTGTCGGACGAGCTCGGCAACGCGGCAGGAGACGTGCAGTTCGTCGATCCGTCGCGGTGGTACGAGGCGCCGGGCCGCACCCTGGCCGCCTGCCACCGGTATGTGGAGGAACGCCGAGACGGGCACGAACGGGTACGCGTGATCAGCGAGCCGGTGTGGAGCGGGTGGGACGAGTTCCAGCTCGCCGGGTGGAAGCGGTTCGAGGCCATTCTCAACATCGCCTTCGCGACCGTGCCCGCGTGGTTGATCTGCTCGTACGATCAACGCCTGCTGTCGCCGGAGATGCTCGCCGACGCCCGGCGCACCCACCCGCAGCTCAGCGGTGGGCACGACAACAGCGACTACGCCGACCCCAACGGATACTGCGCCGAGTGGGAGCTGGAACTGCCCCCCGCGCCCGAGGGGGCATACGCGGCGCTGAACTTCGACGGCGACCCTGCGCCGGTGCGCCGGTTCGTCGTCGCCCAGGCAACGCGGCTCGGCCTGCCGCTCGGGCGCCTTGATGATCTGATCCTCGCCGTCAACGAGGTGGCGACGAACTCGATCCGCCATGGCGCCGGCCATGGGCAGGTACGGGTGTGGCGCGACGAGCGCTACCTGCTGTGCGAGGTGTTCGACACCGGCCAGGCCGGGGAGGGCCTGTTCGGCCTGGTGCCCCCGAACCCCCACAACCAGGGCGGACACGGAATGTGGATCACCCGTCAGCTGTGCGATCTGGTCGAGATCCGCACCGCCCCCAAGGGGACGACGGTCCGCTTGTACCTCCGCTGCCCTTGATCGTCAGCTCTTGCGGACGTGCCAGATCCACACGTCCTCGACGTGCTGACCCGGTCCGAGAATCTCTTCGGCCCGCTGGTGCACGACACCGGCGTTCGGCGCGTCTTCGGGTAGCAACAAGACGTCCGTGTGCCAGCCGCGCAACTGTGCGAGGCAGTACTCCCGCTCCTGGTCGGTCATGGCCGGCCCGGCGTCGCCGCTCCCGGTGAGTACGGTACGCACGAAGTACGAGCCAGCCCCGAATCCGGCCCGCTTGTCATCTCGCGCCGGGTCGGGCCCCAGGAAGTACCCGCTCAGGACCTTGAAGCGGAGGCCCTGCTCGGTCTGCCACTGCAAGCTGTTCACGTCGCTGTCCCAGCCGAACGGCAGCAGGCCGACGGTGGCGCCTTGGGGCACGTGGCCGCGCCAGGCGCCGGTGGAGAAGAACCGGGGTGCCGGCTGCCGAGCCGACACGGCCAGCGGTGTCGGCACGACCGGCAGGAGCGCCACGACGAGCGCGCCGACGCCCAGTACGCGAAGCGGGGTCCAGAACCGACGGGCCTTGGCGACCAGGCCGCCGCCGCCGACGGAGCCGACCCTGGGGCCGCCCTCGGCGGAGCCGACTTCCGGGGCGGAGCCGATCATGAGCCACTCGACGAAGAACGCCAGCAGCACGCCCACGATCGGGATGACGACCAGCGCAAGCCGGGTCGGCACGACAGTGTCGAACAGCGGCAGGCCCGCCAACATCCGCCACGGCCCCGAGATCCCGGTCTTGTCTCCGTCGACCACCACGTACTGCCCGAGTGACAGCAACACGAACACCGCTCCGGTCACGGCGAGGGCCCGCACGGCGGCGTGGCGCCACAGCGACGCCACGATGATGACGACCAGGGCGATGAGGCCCCAGCCGTAGAACGTGTTCTGCTCGGAAACGCCCTGGGCCAGGTGCTCGGCGCCAGCCTTACTGCCGGCGAGCGACTGCTGCGCGTACGAGACGTAGGAGGCGAGGTCGGTGTTGTAGTCGAGCACCCAGTCGGGCAAGCCGTGGTAACTCTGGCGGCCGAAGAACTGCCGGTAGAGCGGGTAGGCCACGATGACCGACACGACGACCGTGGTCACCGCCAAGCTCAGCAGGGAGCTGCGCAGCAAGGGGGTGATCACGTCCCGCCGCTGCGCCCAGTACGCCAGGACGAACAGTCCGAGGGCCAGCGCCGTGAGGAGAAGGACCTCCTCGTTGATGAAGATCTGGTACGTGACGAGCCCGGCCAACAGCAGCCCGGTGCGGACGGGATGACCCGGCTCCCGCATGCCGAGCACTACGAACACGATGAACGGCAGCACGAACTGGGCGACCACGTTGGGGTGACCGGTGCCCTGAGCGAGCATGCCGGGCGCGAAGGCGCAGAAGACCCCGCCCACGAACGCTGCGACCCGCGACGCCACGACGCGCCGCGACAACACGTGGTACCACGCCAGGGCGGTACCGAAGAACGCCGCCGTCAACATGATCCGGAACGACACCGGTGCGCCGAACAGCGCGGTGGCCGGCGCCAGCGGCAGCGCGAGGCCCCAGGTCGACGTGTTGGCCATCAGGTTGACCCCGAACGGCGCGTTGACGAGGTCGGTGAAGAAGGGGTCGGACAGGTGCCGAAGCGTACGGACCGCGTTGGTCAGCATCCACTCGAACTGGACCTGATCCTGCCGGTTTTCGCGCAGCATCACGCTGGTGGGGTGCAGCCAGAGCTGGCCGGTGACACCGAGCGCCACCAACGCGTACCCGATAGCGGCGAACCAGTCACCGTGGCGGGTGTCACGAATGGGCGCGGACGCCGGGAAGGACCGGTCTTCGCCGGTCCGCGGCGACTCGCTGACGAGGGTGGCGTGATCGGTCGTCATGGGACGCCCAGTCTACGTAACGGAGCCACGAATGCCGCCAGCCGGTTCATCAGACGTCTTGTCCATAGGACGGCTCATAGGACAGCGTTCGAGGTGGAGAGGATTAGGCCGGCGGCCGCTGGGAAGCTCACCGCGATGGGCGGCAAGCAGATGGAAGGCGACAACCAGCGCCGCCGGGCGCTTGCCCGGCGGGCCCGCGAGGAAGGTCGGGCACCGAGCGAGGCCGGGGTCACGTTGGGCTCCTCCAAGCAGCCCGAGCATGCCGAGCGTTCGGACCGTGAGGGACCGCCGCCAGCCGGCCCGCACAAGCCGGTACCTCACAACCCCGCTCAAGGCACACCTCCACGGCCGGGTCGGCCGTGGCCGCGCTGGAATCCGGAGGCGGTGGGCGTGGAGTCGGACAACCCGGGCTGGATCCGGTACCGCGACCTCGTCAATGAGGTGGGCCGCCGCGCTGACCTGGACTTCGATCACGCCCGCCTGGCTGCGGAGGCGACCACCACGGTGCTGGCCCGGGCGCTGGACAAGAAGAACCGCCGGCAGTTTCTGGACGGCGTGCCGACAGAGCTGCACGACGACTATGCGATCAACGTGCCCTACGACCCGGAGAACTTGGACGGCTTTCTCAACCAGGTCGGCACGATCGTGCACCGCGAGCGCGACCAGGCGCGGTACCAGGCCCAGACGGTCCTGAGCACGATGGCCGAGCAGGACCGCGACCTGATCGAGTCGCTGGAACTGCCGGACTATGTCCACGATCTGTTGACACCGCCGCCGGTCGGGGGAGGACTGGTCGCCGGCGCGACCGGGCACCCGCCGCCGCTCACCGACGAGGAACTGCGCGAGGCGCTGGCCCGCCTGCCGCTGTGGTCGGGTGACCGCCGCGCGCTCATGCGGACGATCGTGCTGCCACCGGAGAACCTCGACCGGGTACTGATCCGGCTGATCCAGCTGCGCAACGAAGTGGGACGCGCCCCGCACATCGGCCGTCAGGCCCCGGACACCGCCATCCTCGTGGTGCGTACGACCAACGTCGATGCCGTGACGCGGCTGGATGTCGAGCTTGCCCATCGCGTCGACGCCGCCGTCCTCGAGGCCGGCGCCGGCATGGCGTCCGGCTGATGCGCGCAAGCCCACGCCGCTACAACGCGCCGGCTCGGCCCGTTTAAGTCTGCCCGCGTTGGTCAGTGATAGCACGCGACGGTTGCCCTTGACCTGACCCAATTTCCAGGCAGTTCGGTTATGGCGCTCGTACGTCATTGCGCTCGTACGTCATTGCGCTCGGACGATCCCACCAGGAACACAGACCTCGCCATGAGGCGAGAATCCGGAAGGGAAAACCATGACCTCAGCCGCGAAGCACGATGAGGCGCGTGACATCCGGGAGTCCCAGGAGCCGGGTGACGACCAGCGCGCAATCCAACCTCTCCTGTTGGCCGCGTTGATGGCTCGCCGTGAGGGGCACAGCGAAGACATGCATCCACTGGTGCTGGCCATGATGGCCCGCCGCCGCGAGGAGCGCACCGACGAGATCAGCCCACTCGTAATGGCCATGATGGCCAACGGCCACGAAGAACGCGGCGAGGGGATCAATCCCGTGGTGCTCGCCATGCTGGCCAGCCGCCGCGAGGAGCGCACCGACGGGATCAGCCCACTCATGATGGCCATGATGGCCCGCCGGCAGGAAGGCCGCGCGGTAGACATCAGCCCGCTCGTAATCGCCATGATGGCCAAGCGCCGCTAGGAACTGGGTGGAGAACACTCTCGACGCCGGAGAGCATCAAAGGGAGACTTGGGGGTCATTATGGCGGGCAGGTCCGAAACGGACTCGGTAGAGCCTCTACTCGAGGAACTCATCAAGGAACTAATGACCAGTACGGGATCGGATGTGAAAAGCGGGTCGCACCACGAGGACGCCATCACGGCGGCACTGTCCGAGGCGGCCACGGTTTCGTTGTCCCGTACGCTGGCACAGGCGTCGGCGTTTGAAAGAGTATTACTGGTCGGAGCTCTTGCACCGGCACTCGCGGATGCCCTCGCCCCCGCACTCGCAAAGGCACTCGTCCCTGAAATCGTGACCGCTCTGAGCCAGATGTCCGCGACGGCGTCGACATCCAAGGAGCCGATTGCCAGCAGCAGTCCCGGCGGGAGCCACTGACCTTGCTCGGCACTGCAGTGTCACCCTTTCTGGGCTGGATCTGCGACTCCGGTCACCGCGACCGACGATACGGGTCCAGCCAGCCCAGGAAGCGCGCGTAGAGGTCGCCGGCCCGAGCATCGGGCAACTCCTGCGCTCCGTCGCAGAAGTACGTTCCCATCAGCAGTGCCAGGCTGACCAGCGCCCCGTCGTATTCGGCCAGGAGCTGGACCTGCCGAGTGCGGCACGGCCAGGGTTGCCCGCAACCTCCGCAGAGCCAGTCGGGGCGGACCGCGTTGTGGTCGCTCACTGAGTCCTCCCCTGCCGATCGGTGGGCGGATCCGCCCGCCGTATTCAAAAGGTGGGCGTCCGTCCGCCGTACCCAAAAGAGGACGCTAGGGGCGACCGAGGTCCACGGGAGGGGCCAGAGTGTGGGCCAATTGCCACCAACTGTCATCCACTTAGGACTGCTGCGCATGGCGCCGAGGTGTCGTTTTCCCGACACCGTTAACTCGCCCTGCCAGCGAATCCGGCCCGTTCGGCCGGTATCGGCTACCGTACGCATCGACCACCCTCTGTGAGGTGACCGTGCGGGACCACCGCGCGCCACTCTCTCCCGGAGTCACCTGATGACGTCGCCGTACCGCCCTGACCCGACTCGGCCACTGCCCACCCAGATGCCGCATCCCCAGCAGGGTTACCCGGGCGCATACCCCCCTCCCGGCTACCGGGCTCCACCTGCGCCGGTCGCACCGAACAAAGGCATGGGTACGGGAAAACTCCTGCTGATCATCGGGGCCTCACTGATCGGCCTGTGCTGCGCCGGGGGCGTTGCCGTGGCCGCCATCGGCGGAGCGCACAGGACAGCCAAGGGTGCCGGGGCGGTTCCAGCCGCAACCGGTGAACCCGCAACGAATGGGGTGGCCGCAGCACCCACGATCAAGCCGGCGCCCGCCAAGGCCGCACATCCGAAACTGGGCCAGCCGGCCCGGGACGGGCAGTTCGAGTTCATCGTGCAGAAGGTCGACTGCGGTAAGGCGACCGTCGGCGACGAGTTCCTGAACAAGACCGCCCAGGGTCAGTTCTGCCTCATCACGGTCGACGTCAAGAACATCGGCAAGGACCCGCGCCTGTTCGACGGCGGCAACCAGAAGGCGACCGGCGCCGGTGGGGTGAAGTACAGGAACGACGGGGTGGCGGAGTTCTACGCAAACAAGGACTCGAAGACGTTCCTCGACAACATCAACCCGGGTAACTCGGTGACCGGTGTGCTGGTGTTCGACATCGCAAAGGACGCCAGGATCTCGACGCTGGAGTTGCACGACTCGCCGTTCTCCGGCGGCGTCACCGTGGACCTGGACTGAGCTGCCCCCTTGCCTGCTCTAGGCGCGGGCAGCGGCCTCGTCGCACTCGACCCGGTCACGGCCGGCCGCTTTGGCGCGGTACAGCGTGCGGTCGGCGCGGGCGATCAGCTCGTCTGCGCTCTCGGTGCCGTTCCAGGTGGCTACGCCGGCGGAGAACGTGCAGCCCGCCGGGGTGAGCGGACGCAGCCGGTCGAGCAGTTCCACTGCCTCGGTGGCGCTGGCGCCGGGTAGCAGGGCGACGAACTCCTCGCCGCCATAGCGGGCTACGAGGTCGACCGCGCGCATGTTGGCCACCCACACCGCCGCGGCTTCCTTCAGCAGACGGTCACCCGCCTGGTGGCCGTGCGTGTCGTTGAAGTTCTTGAAGTGGTCGAGGTCCAGGACCGCCAGCGCCAGCGGTGTGCCGTCGCGGGCGGCTCGCTCCAGTGCGGAGGGTAGCGCCGCGTTCCAGGCGCGGCGGTTGGGTAGCCCGGTCAGCGGATCCTGCTGGGCCACCTCGCGCAACCGATCGGCCTGCTGCTCGAGTACTACCGCCTGCGAGTGCACCTGACGCACGAGCATCGTCATGCGGGCGACGACGAGGAGGAACATCGTGACGCAACCGATCACGATCGCGTACGCGTCCAGCACCCGCCCGTCGCCGCTCCACGCCTGCAAGGCCAGCAGGGCAGGGGCGATCAGGGTGGCGCCGGCCAGCAGTATCAGGCGCACCAGGGTCATCGGCTGGACGCGCACCTGGCCGACGGGCCGACCAATCTCGACCATTCCCGGATGCAGTGCGCCGGCGCCGAAGCAGATATATGCGATGAGGTACGCGCAGTCGATGAGCCGGCTGCCGATATTGCCCGGGTCGAAGAAGGTCTGCTCGGCGAAGGCCCAGAAGAAGTCGCCGACGAGGAAGCCGACCATGTTCCCGGCGACCAGGACAAACGCGATGTTGCGTGCGCCGTCGCTGGCCAGTAGCCAGGCGAGCATGGCCAACAGGAGAAGATCCAAGGTCGGGTACGCCATCGCGATGAGCTGGGCGAGCACCCCGAGTGAATTGTCTCGAACCACCGGCTGCATCAGGAAGACCCAGCTCAGCAAGGCGAACGCGCTCGCGATGATCAACGAGTCGACCAGACTCGCCCGGTCACGCCCCCGGTTTCGCCGGCGCAGCAGGAGCAGCAGCCCGAAGGCATTCACCAGGTAGCTGAGCATGTACGGGATGTCGTACGGGGCTGGTGACGCGTCATGATGCAGGACGTTCTGCACGTAGAAGTACACGATGTCGCCGACGACGTTCCCCAGTTGCCCGGCGACCAGCAGCCACCAGCCGGCCGACCATTCCGGGCGGTTGCGCCGGATCCCGACCACCATCGCGACGATGCCGACAACCGCTACCCCGTCGTACCACAAGGCCTGAAGGGGACCATTTGCCAACCAGAGATACGGGGCGATCACCAGCAGGCCGAGGCCCAGGAGCCACGCCCACACCGGACCGCGTCGTCGCATGGTCCCAACCCCTCGTTGTCGGATGCGATTCCTGGACTTATCGGCCGTGGGGAGGGCAGGTTGAGCCGAATCGCAAAGGACCTGGTTTCCGTGCCGACCGTCGTGCAGAGGCCTCACGCCACTTCCCGACGGGTCGCCCATTCATCACCGCGGGAGATGGCTCACCAAAGTGGGACGAGAACGAATACCCGCCCCAGGCTCCGGCCGCCCACTCGCTCTTGATCCGTTCAGGAGGAATTGTGATGCCCAACCCGTATGTCGAGTCGTACCGCGCGACCGTCCGACGTCGACACAAGTGAAGGTGGTCCTGGATGAAGTTCCGCTGGATGTGTGGCTAGAGAGAAGGATGGCCCTGCGCCGTTCTGCGAGCACTTATTACCGACGCACCGGGATACCGGCCGGCGTGACCGCACACTCCCCGATGCGACCGAGTTGGATATGCACCGGATGTGGAGGGCACTGGACCTGCCGGACACGTCGCGCGTAACTGATCGCCGAATTCCGCCGTACGCCGGTCTCGTTGGGACTGTTGATGAGCGATACTTCATCGACGCGGCGCAGGATTTGGAAAGCGAGTCAGCTCATACCTTGCACCAGTGGTTCATGGGACGGCTCAGATAGCAGCCCGAACCGACCGGGAACCCTAGTTGTTTGGCGCCTTGGTTCGCAACAGCATCCCTCCTAATGCCTGGCCGCCAACGCCATCCAACGCCTGCCCGGCATTGACCACCCAATGTGCCCATGTCCTGCGCCCTGGCCGGGTAGCTCGACGGCGTCAATAGGCCGGGTACCTCGCCAGCACTGTAGTGCGCAGGTGGCCGGCGACTTCCAGGCATCGCTCCATCGACGCCGACGAGGGGGGCGGGCCAGGTCCCCCGGCAAGCGCCGCGACGAGGTCTCCCAGAGCCCCTGTGACCTGCATCGAGTGGCCATGATCGGACATCCGGGAGAAGCCAGTCCGGGGTCTCGCGACGCCCGCGACACCCGGCCTGACCTGGCACTTCAGGCAAATGCCTCATTTGGGGCGTACCCTCATGAACACCCAACCGGCTCGGCCATCGTCGGACAGCGCCGGACAGCGCCGGACACTCCGGGAAGGATGGCAGTGACGGAAGCGGTGTCGTCGGACTTCGAACCTCAACCCGAGGCAGTAAATACCATTAGCGACCTAGGGCAGCAATTACGCAGATTGCGTGTGTGGATGGGGAGGCCGTCCTTGCGTACTCTTGAAGACGAAGCCAAGAAAATCCGCAATGGTGAGGGTACATCTCTCGCGCTTCCCCGTAGCACTGCTGCGGATGCCGAGCGTGGCCGCCATTTGCCGCGCCTTGACTCTGTCGAGGCGTTCGTCAGAGCCTGCGGCGTTTCGAAC
>JAOPWA010000578.1 GCA_025965915.1 Dactylosporangium sp.
GGTGGGGCGCTTGTTCGTCGATGTCGGGTCTATCGGCTCAGGTACCGCGGCCTGTCTATCGGCTCAGGTACCGCAGCCACAGTCCGGCGGCGAGCGTGGTCGTAGCGGCGATCGCTATCAGGTAGCAGGGCGTCGGGGTCGTGGGCACAGCAGAGCTGAGCCCGTTCAGGGCGTGAAACACGGGAGTCGGCTCCGGAAGATAGGTGCGGGCGGAGACAATGTTGATCCTATCGCCGGGCTGGCGGTTTCGGTCGGGTGGCCACTCATCTGCACCTATGCCGCACCGTGACAGCCACTCTGGACGCGCGCGCTCGGCGTCTTGGCTCGGCGCCGCCCCGGCGGCCGCAGACCCCGGTGGGACCGAGCGTGGGAGCGCTTGACCCGGCACCGTGGTGAGCCGCGGGTTGGGCATTGCGCCGAAGGGGTCGAGGAACCCGCCATCCTCGACCCCTTCGCCCGTCTTCGGACCCGACAGCACAGGAAGCCTCATCGCGCCAGAGTCCTGACACCCCGAGAGGACGCCGCAATGGAGCACCCACGGCGCGCGCCGCTGGCAATCACCGCGCTGCTCGTCACCGCATCACCCTGGTGGTGGAGAACCGCGACCACAGCCCGACCAACACTTACCTGGTCATTGGCGTGACGACCGGGTGACGGAACTGCCGTGACTGCTGTAGCGGCAGTCGGGGCCCACGGCGATCGCGTCGCCGGCTCCTCGCCGTATGGAACCGGCACCACAAGGAAACCCCAAGGCCGCTCCTCTAGTTTCCGGCTCAGCGTGCGTAGCTTCCGGCTCAGCGTGCGCGCCCGGGCCTGCATGGATGAGGAGCGCCCACTATGACTACCAGTAGCAGCTATCGGATTCTTCTGCGGAGCGTAGTCACGCGACGCGCGACGAAGGCTGTCGCAGCCGTATCAGTGCTCTCCCTCCTGCTCGGCATGCCGGCCGCTCAGGCCGCCGCGCTGCCAACCACGCTCATCAACGATCCGCCAGCCGCCGGGCACCTGCTCACGGCGTTCCCGGCGCGCGACTATGTCTCGGCGCAGGGCTACCGCCTCGATGAGACCTACACCGTCGAGGTGCACCACTCGCCGCTGCGCGGCGGGGCGGTGGTGTCCAGCCAGTCCGGGATCAGACCCGACAACCAGGGCCTGGTCGACGTCAACCACCCGGGTGGTGGCTGCTGGGTCGGGGTGACCCCGGACATCGTCGCCGGTGACGTCGTACGGATCGTCGTGGACTCCTCGCCGGATCCGGCACGGATCGGCGTGGCTGACCAGACCACGGTCGCCGACATCACGGCGACGCGGCCGACGAACCCTGTACCTGGGACGATCGTCGTCCGCGGCACGGCCAAGACCGCCGGCGGTGTCCAGTTCCCACTCAACCAACTCGAGGCGCGACTCGTCGCTCCCGGCAAGATTTTCGACCTGGGTGGTAAGCGCACCGTCCGGGCGCCCGTCGCCGCCGGCTCGACCTTCCAGTACGACGCTGCGGACTCGACCAACTGGACGGCGACCTGGACCGGCCTGTCCGACCACGACGTCAAGCTCGCCCTCGGCGCACAGTCGACGGGCATCTGGATGGGCCGCAACCCGGCCGCGGCTAACGAGAACACGAGCTATGAGACCGGCGCGGGCATCGCGGGTGGCCCGCAGGCCCCGTGCGCGGCGCCGAAGGAGAAGCTCCCGCCGCTGCCCGGTCAGGACAACGTGCCGCCGACCGTGCCGCAGAACCTCGTCGCGACGGTGAGTGACTTCAACACGGTCACGCTGAGCTGGGATGCGTCCGTCGACAACGAGCCGACCGCCGGCGTCACCGACTACGGCGTGTACCGCAACGGCGTGCCGATCTTCACGGTGCAGAACCCGGACGCCTCTGCGCCCGCGCCCACCACCTTCGTCGACACCAACGTGCCGCCGGGCACGTACCAGTACACGGTCGACGCGGCCGACCCGATCGGCAACCGGTCGGCGGAGTCGGTTCCGGTGACGGCGACGGCGGCTGTCAAGCCCGCCCCGGCTGTCCCGGTCAACGAGCCACCGGTCCATCCGATGGTCGTGTTCCCGTCCCGGGACATGGTCGATGTCCTGGATGTTGCGCTCGACCAGACGGTGACCATTCAGGTCATCCGCGACGGCAAGCTGATCAGCGACAGCCCGGGCCTGGTCCCGGACGACACGGGCCTGGCCGAGGTCAATCACGTCGGCGCCGGGTGCTGGAGCGGTACGACCCCGGACATCCGCGCGAACGACAAGATCCGCGCCACCGGGTACAACCCGGACGGCACGGTCGCCTGGATCGACCAGATCACGGTGGCGAACGTGGTGGCGCAGAAGGCCGTCAAGGTGCACGACGACGACCCGGCGACGCCGGCGTTCGAGGGTGTGGTCGAGATCCACGGTACGGCCGCGGCCCACGACGGCAGCCGGCTGCCGGTGGACCAGATCGAGCAGCGGCTGGTGTCGAGCAGCAAGAACCCGTTCGGCAAGAGCGGCAAGCGGATCATTCGCGCCGACGCCTCCGGGCAGGTCGACGGCCTGCTCGCCTATGACCCGATCAACCCGGACACCAACCCGCTCGGTTATGCGTGGACCGCCACGTACACCGGATTGGACGCCACCGATGTCCAACTCGCCATCGACGTGGAGTCCCGGGTCATGTGGCTGGGGCGCAACCCGGTGGCCAACCTGGAGTTGACCACCTACGAGATCGGGGGGAACAACCCGCCCGGCCCGGCCACCCCGTCCTGCGTCGCGCCGCTGGAGCCGCTCGACACCGCGGCCCCGAGTATCCCGGAGGTCTCCGCGACCGCCCGGGGCGTGGACCGCGCCGTCGACCTGTCCTGGACCGTTTCGACCGACAACACCTATGTGTACGGCTACCGAGTGTTCCGTGACGGCACGCTCGTGGCCGCGACCGGGGCCGACCGGACGACGTACACGGACACGAACGTCCGTCCGGGGATCCACGCCTACACCGTCGAGGCGTTCGACTCGGCGAGCCCGCGCGGGGACGGCGCCACCGACGTGGAGCGGCTCATCAACGGGCAGGGTAAGCCGTACGGCAACGCCTCGGCCCGGACGAACGAGAAGTCGGTGACGATGCCGGACGTCCAGCCACCGTCGGTGCCGGGCAACCTGCAGGTCACCAACCCGACCGCCGGGGACCCGCCGCAGTCGACCGACAAGGCGGTGCTGGTGTTCGACCCGTCCACCGACGACAGTGGGGTCGTGGAGGGCTACCGGGTCTACCGCGACGGCGTGGTGTTGATCCAGGCGCAGCCCACCCGCCGTGCGGACGGCAAGTTCGAGTACACCGACAGCGGGCTCACCACCGGCCAGACGTACCGGTACGCCGTCGACGCCGTCGACCCGACCGGCAACGCCTCCGCGAAGACCCCCGAGGTGTCGGTGACGATCGTGCTCGACATCGACGCCCCGACCGTGCCTGGCAACGTCAAGGCGCAGGTACCGGATGTGCACGGCAAGGACGTCGTCGTCACCTGGGACGCCGCGACCGACAACATCGGCGTGACCGGGTACGGCGTCTACCGCGACGGCACGAAGATCGGGCAGGTCACCGGTACGACCTACACGGACGCTGGCCTGGCCGCCGGCACGTACGGGTACACCGTCGACGCCGTGGACTCGGCGGGCAACCGGTCGAGCCTGGTCGGCCTGACCCCCGCGCAGGCGGTCATCGCCAACGACCCGCCGGCGGCACCGCACAACGTCACCGCCTACCCGGCGCGCGACTTCATCTCCGGCACCGGCTACGCCGGGCAGGGACCGGTGCGGTTCGAGGTGATCCGCAACAACGTGGTGGTCGCCCGTACCCAGCCGATCCAGCCGGATCCGGCCGGTCTGGTCGAGGTCAACCACGCCGGACCTGGCTGCTGGGACGTCAACACCCCCGACATCCGGGCCGGTGACGTGGTCCGCATCATCACCGCCGCGGGCATCGCCGAACAGACCACCGTGCAGGACGTGTACGCGGGGCGGCCGATCCAGACCGGGCCCGGCATCCTCGTCGTCCACGGCACGGCCGCGGACGCCGCCGGCAGGCCGCTGCCCATCGACCAGCTGCAGCACCGGCTGGTCAACGCCGACCGGTTCGCAGCCGGGAAGCGGCTCCTGCAGACACCAACCGACGGGATCATCGCCTACGACGGCCCCGGCTCCATCAAGTGGACGGCCACGTACAACGGTCTGGGCCCGGTTGATGTCACCACCGCGCTCGCGGCTGAGTCGATCATCAACTGGCTCGGACGCGCCCCGCTGGCGAACAACGAGCTGACCATCTTCGAAAACGGCCTGGCCGTCGTCGGCGGCCCCGCCGCCGGAGCGTGCACCGCCCCGCTCGAGCCCGGCCGGCCGCAGGCCAGCTGGACCCCGATCGCGATCGCGTTCGGCGACCAGTCGGCGACCCCGGCCTCGACCAGCGCCGCTCGGTCGGTGACGTTCTCGAACGCCGGCGCCAGCCCGCTCGTGGTCAGCGACGTGTACCTCGGTGGGGCCGACCCCGGCGACTTCGCCATCGAACCGGTGAACCTGCCGGCCACGATCGCCCCCGGAGCCGCCATCACGGTCAACGTCACCTTCTCGCCGAAGGCCATCGGTGCCCGGAGCGCGACGGTCAACTTCACCTCCAACGCCGCGAACACGTCGTACCAGACCGTCGACCTGACCGGTAACGGAACCGACACCGCGGCGCCTGCCACACCCGGCCGCCCGGCGGTCACGTTCGGCACGGCGAGCGGCAGCCAGTTGCCGGCGCCGAGCAACGTGCCGGTGACGGTCACCTGGGCCGCCTCGGCTACTGGGACGGTGACCGGTTACCAGGTGCAGCGGGCGACCGGCACCGGGGCGTTCACCGATCTCCCGACGCAGCCCGGTACCGCGACGTCGGTCACTGAGCAACTGGCGGTGGGAAGCTACCGATACCAGGTACGGGCATGCAACAACGCGGTGTGCAGCGGGTGGGTCGCCACCACGGCAGCCGTCACCCTGGCAGCCATCCAGGAAAACGACCGTGCCTTGTCATACGGCGGCAAATGGACCGCCGCGACGGTGACCGG
>JAOPWA010000586.1 GCA_025965915.1 Dactylosporangium sp.
GCCCGCGCGGAGTCCGAGGCGGTGCTCGAACGCACGCACCGGCAGGCCGAGCACGACGCCGAGCAGGCGCGGGTCGCCGCGCGCCGCTCCGGTGAGCGTGAAGTCGCGCAGCTCACGGCCGCCGCGAAGGAGCAGACGCAGGACGCCGGACGGCGCCAGCGACGCCTCGACGAGCGGGAGCGCCTGCTCGCGGAGGAGGCCGAGCGGCTGGCCGAGCGGGATCGGCGGATCACCGCTACCGGGGCGGACCTGTCAGACCGCGAGAGTGCGCTGGTCAACAGGGAGGCGGCGCTCGCGGAGGCCGAAGAGCACCGCCGTCTCGAACTGGAGCGCATCGCCGGACTGACCGCCGAGGCGGCCCGAGCGGAGCTGATCGAGTCCATCGCAGCGCAGGCCAAGCGGGAGGCGGCACTGCTGGTCCGCGACATCGAGCACGACGCCCGCTCCACGGGCGAACAGCGTGCCCGCCACATCGTCGTCGACGCGATACAGCGGGTCGCGAGCGAGCAGACCGCCGAGAGCGTGGTCAGCGTGCTCCACCTGCCGAGTGACGAAATGAAGGGCCGCATCATCGGCCGCGAGGGGCGCAACATCCGTGCGTTCGAGTCGGTGACCGGCGTCAACCTGATCATCGACGACACGCCGGAAGCCGTGCTCCTGTCCTGCTTCGATCCGGTACGCCGGGAGATCGGCCGGTTGACGCTGGAGAAGCTCGTTCTTGACGGCCGGATCCACCCGCATCGCATCGAGGAGGTGTTCGACCTCGCCAAGGGCGAGGTCGAACGGCTGTGCCAGCGAGCCGCCGAGGACGCCCTGGTCGAGGTCGGCCTCACCGACCTGCACCCGGAGCTGGTGACTCTCCTCGGACGCCTGCGCTACCGCACAAGCTACGGCCAGAACGTGCTCAAGCATCTGGTGGAGACCGCGCACATCGCCGGCATCATGGCCTCCGAGCTGGGACTGGAGCCGGCGCTGATCAAGCGCGGCGCGTTCCTGCACGACATCGGCAAGGCGCTGACCCACGAGGTCGAGGGCAGCCACGCGCTGATCGGGGCGGACCTGGCGCGCAAGTACGGGGAGTCCGACGACGTCGTGCACGCGATCGAGGCCCACCACAACGAGGTGCTTCCGCAGACCATCGAGGCGGTCCTGACGCAGGCCGCCGACGCCTGCTCTGGTGGGCGGCCCGGGGCGCGCCGCGAGAGCCTGGAAGCGTACGTGAAGCGCCTGGAGCGCATCGAGGAGATCGCCGGCGGCAAGGCCGGCGTGGAGAAGGTCTTCGCGATGCAGGCCGGCCGCGAGATCCGGGTGATGGTGCGGCCGGACGACGTCGACGACATCGGGGCCGCGGTGCTGGCCCGTGACGTGGCCAAGCAGATCGAGGAGGAGCTGACCTACCCCGGTCAGATCCGCGTCACCGTGGTGCGTGAGTCCCGCGTCACCGAGATCGCCCGCTGACAGACAAGCGTCATGAGGGCAGGGGCTGGGCTGGGCTTATAGGGCTGGGCTAGAGCGGCACGGCAGCGGTGGAGGCGGCGCCGGGATCCAGGGTGACCGGCTTGGCGCTGGTGCGCCGGCTGCGGCTCATCCGCCGGTGCAGCCAGTACGCGAAGGCCGACAGCGCACTGCAGATCCCGATGTAGATGGCCGCGACGATCAGGTACGAGGCGACGTAGGGGAAGTCGAAGGCCCCCCGGCCGCCGATCTGCTTGGCGACGTAGAGCAGTTCCGGGTACGTGATGATGAACCCGAGCGCCGAGTCCTTCAGCAGGACGACCAACTGGCTCACGATCGCCGGCAGCATCGCCCGCACCGCCTGTGGCAGCAGTACGGACGTGGTCACCTGGGTCTTGCGCAACCCGATCGCGTATGCCGCCTCGGACTGGCCGCGGGGCACCGCCAGGATGCCGGCCCGGAAGATCTCGGCGAGCACCGAGCCGTTGTAGAGGGTCAGGCCGAGGACCAGCGCCCACAGCGTGGGCAGGTGCAGGTGGTACTGCAGGGGCACGTAGTAGAAGAAGAAGATCAGGATGAGCAGCGGAATCGCGCGGAACAGCTCGACGATCCACGCCGCCGGTACCCGGATGACGGCGTGGTCGGACAGGCGCGCGGCGGCGAACACCGCGCCGAAGACCATCGCCAGCACGATGGCGATCACGGCGGCCTTCAGCGTGGCGAGCAGGCCGTTGGCCAACTCCTGCTGCACAGCCGTGTACTGGAACTGCGAGGTCCGGGCGGCGCTGAACTGGTCGGTCGCGACGAAGCGTGAGGCGACGTAGCCGACCACGGCGACCACGGCGACGGCTGCCACCGCGCCGACGACCAGGTTGCGGGCGCGTGCCCGGGGCCCCGGCAGGTCGTAGAGCACGTTGCTCATCGCGCCACCGCCCATTTGCGTTCGAGCCTGCGCTGCAGCACCACGAGTGGTACGACCAGCAGCAGGAAGCCGATAGTGATCCAGGTCAGGGTGGCGAACTGGTTCTCGCCACGCTCGGACATGTACTGCGGAATCGCCCCCGCCTCGACCACGGAGAAACCGGCGGCGATCGTGGTGTTCTTGAGCATGGCGATCAGCACGCTCATCAGGGGCGGCACGATCGAGCGGAACGCCTGCGGCAGCACGATCTGGCCGAGTACCTGCCCGAACGTCATGCCCAGTGCGCGGGCGGCCTCGGCCTGTCCGGAGGCGACGGTGTTGACGCCCGCGCGTACGACCTCGCAGATGAAGGCCGAGGTGTAGGCGATCAGGGCGATGCACGCGCTGGGGAAGTAGTCGATGTTGATGTCGAGCTTCGGTACGGCGAAGACCAGGAACGCGAACAGCAACGTCAACGGGGTGTTGCGGACGATCTGGACGTACGCCATCCCGACGGCTCGCAGCATCGGCACGGGCGAGACCCGGGCTGCGGCGAGCAGCGTACCCAGTACGAGGCTGCCGGCGGCGGCGATGAGGAAGAGCTCGACCGTGGTCTTGAAGCCGCGCCAGAAAATGTCACCGTTGCCGGTGAGCGTGTGCAGGAAGCTGTTCATCCGATCCTCACGTCACGCGCCGCACCCGGTAGCCGTGCCACGGCCACCGGGTGCGCGTCGACAGGTCAGTACCGATCAAGCGGCGGGACGGTCGCCGATGAGCCGGACTTGCCCAGGGTGCCGTCGTAGATCTTCTTCCAGGTGCCGTCCTGCTCGGCGGAGGCAAGCGAGTCGTTGACATAGCCGCGCAGCCCCTTGTCGTCGTGGGGCAGGCCGATGCCGTACTTCTCGGTGCTGAACGGCTGGCCGACGACCTTGAGCTTGCTCGGGTTCTGCGCCGCGTAGCCCTTGAGGATGGCGTCGTCGGTGGTGACCGCGTCGACCTTCTTGTCGAGCAGTTGCGACACGCACTCCGAGTAGGTCTTGAACTCGGAGATGTTCGAGTCCTCGGTCAGCTTCAGGTCGCGTACCCGCTGCAGCGGCGTGGAGCCGCTCGCCGAGCAGACCTTCTTGCCCTTCAGGGTGTCCTTGCCGGTGATCGAGGAGTCGTCCTTGCGTACGAGCAGGTCCTGGCCGGCGATGAAGTACGGCCCCGCGAAGGCCACGTCGATCTTGCGCTTGTCGGTGATCGAGTAGGTGCCGACGTAGTAGTCGATCTCACCGCCCTTGATCGCCGTCTCCCGGTTGGCGGACGGGATCTCCTTGTACTCGATCTTGTCCTTCGCGACGCCGAGCTTGGAGGCGATGAGCTGGGCGATCTCGATGTCGAAGCCGCAGCGCTTGCCGCTCGCGTCCTTGTAGCCGAGGTTGGGCTGGTCGGCCTTGACGCCGACGACGACCTTGCTCGCGGACTTGATCTTGTCGTACGTCGGGCTGCCCGTGATCGACACGTTGGTCGCCGGGGTGAGGGCCACGCCCGAGGAGGCGCACTGGTCGCCGGTGCCGGTAGCGCCGCTGCTGGCGCCGTCTCCGGGGGTAGTGGTGGGCGTGCCCGACTTGCCGCACGCCGCCAGGCCGAAGCCCAGGGCCGCGATGCTCGCGACCATGGCGAAACGGTTTACTCGCATTCGATGTCCTTTCAGTGGGTCAAAACCTTCGAGAGGAAGTCACGGGCGCGCTCGCTGCGAGGGTTGGCGAAGAACTCCGTGGGCGGCGCCTGCTCGACCAGTTCGCCGTCGGCCATGAAGACGACCCGGTTGGCGGCATGCCGAGCGAAGCCCATCTCATGGGTCACCACGATCATCGTCATGCCGTCGGCGGCGAGCGCGGTCATGACGTCGAGCACCTCGCCGATCATCTCGGGATCCAGGGCACTCGTCGGCTCGTCGAACAGCATCGCCTTGGGCTGCATCGCCAACGCCCGCGCGATCGCCGCCCGCTGTTGCTGACCGCCGGACAGTTGCGCCGGGTACTTGTCGGCCTGGTTGGCGATGCCCACCCGCTCAAGCAGGGCAAGTGCCCGCTCCCGCACGGCGGCCGGCTTCTCCTTGCGGACCTTTATCGGGCCGAGCATGACGTTGTCGAGCACGGTCTTGTGGGCGAAGAGGTTGAACGACTGGAACACCATGCCGACCTCGCTGCGCAGCCGGGCCAGTGCCCGACCCTCCGCCGGTAACGGCCGCCCGTCGAACCGGATCTCGCCCTTGTCGATCGGCTCCAGTCGGTTGATAGAGCGGCACAGCGTCGACTTACCCGAACCGGACGGACCGATCACGACGACCACCTCACCGTGGTCGACGGTCAGATCCACGTCGCGGAGCACGTGCAGAGAGCCGAACCACTTGTTGACCTGGTCCATCGCGATCAGTGGCTCGCCTGTCGACATCGTTGTCATGTACCCCGCCTTCGTACTGTCGTGTGCCGATCGTCATGCCTCGAGGTCACATACGGGTAACACCGTGTATGTCAAGTTCGCTGAGCAGCGTACGGGTTGCCTCTGCGACCCTAGCCACCGCCGCCTCGAAAGCCGCCGCATTGCGGGCGGAAGGCTGACGAAAACCGGAAACCTTGCGTATGTACTGAAGTGCCGCGGCCTCGATGTCGGCCTGGCTCACGTCAGCGGTGAAGGGTGGGCGGAGCGTCTTGATGCTGCGACACATTCTTCGTCTCCAGACCGATACGGATACGCTGTACAACCGACATGAGTAACACGATCGCGCCAGCCAGCGCCCCCGAGCAGCCGCGCACCTACCAGGTGCGCACTTACGGCTGCCAGATGAACGCGCACGACTCCGAACGCATCTCGGGGCTGCTGGAGAGCGCCGGGTACGTGCCCGTCGCAGGCGACGGGCAGCCCGATGTGGTCGTGTTCAACACCTGCGCGGTACGCGAGAACGCCGACAACCGCCTCTACGGCAACCTCGGCCATCTGCGCCCGGTCAAGGACGCCCAGCCCGGCATGCAGATCGCCGTCGGGGGTTGCCTGGCCCAGAAGGACCGCGGCGAGATCGTCAGGCGGGCGCCGTGGGTGGACGTGGTCTTCGGCACCCACAACATCGGCTCGCTGCCCGCGCTGCTGGAGCGGGCGCGCCACAACGCCGCGGCCGAGGTGGAGATCCTCGAAGCGCTAGAGGTGTTCCCGTCGACGCTGCCGACCCGCCGCGACTCGACGTACGCCGGCTGGGTGTCGATCTCGGTGGGCTGCAACAACACCTGCACGTTCTGCATCGTGCCCGCGCTGCGCGGCAAGGAGAAGGACCGCCGGCCCGGCGAGATCCTGGCCGAGGTCCAGGCGCTGGTGGCCGAGGGCGTCCTGGAGGTCACCCTGCTCGGCCAGAACGTCAACACCTACGGTGTCGAGTTCGGCGACCGGTACGCGTTCGGCAAGCTGCTGCGCTCCTGCGGCGGCATCGAGGGCCTGGAACGGGTGCGGTTCACGTCGCCGCACCCGGCAGCGTTCACGGACGACGTGATCGCGGCGATGGCCGAGACGCCCAACGTCTGCCACCAACTGCACATGCCGCTGCAGTCCGGCTCCGACCGGGTACTGAAGGCGATGCGCCGCTCCTACCGCACCGAGCGGTACCTCGGGATCATCGACAAGGTGCGCGGGGCCATGCCCGACGCGGCGATCAGCACCGACATCATCGTCGGGTTCCCGGGGGAGACCGAGGAGGACTTCCAGGGCACGCTCGACGTCGTTCGCGCTGCGCGGTTCGCGACCGCCTTCACGTTCCAGTACTCCAAGCGCCCCGGCACCCCCGCGGCGACCATGGACGAGCAGGTGCCCAAGGAGGTCGTGCAGGACCGCTACGACCGGCTGGTCGCCTGCCTGGAAGAGATCACCTGGGCCGAGAACAAGAAGCTGGTGGAGCGGACCGTCGAGGTGCTGGTCGCCACCGGCGAAGGGCGCAAGGACGGTGCCACCGGGCGGATGTCCGGGCGGGCCCGCGACGGCCGGCTGGTCCACTTCGCCGCGTCAGCGGCGAACGATCGGTCCGGCCATGGAGATCCCGCGGTCAGGCCCGGCGACATCGTGCACACCACGATCACGTACGCGGCGCCGCACCACCTCAACGCCGACGGTCCACTGGTCTCCCACCGGCGCACCCGGGCCGGCGACGTCTGGGCGGCCGGCCACTCCGTGCGTACGCCGGGGGTTTCGCTCGGACTGCCCACCGTGGGCGTGCCCGCGGTGGCGAGCACCCCCGCGACGGCCTGCGGCTGCGATTAGCGGCAGGCCGCTCAGCTCAGCAGCTGCTCCCGCAAGGTCACCAACTCCGCGTCGGTCAGGCCGGTGCGTCGCACGTACGCCTCGACCGAGCCGTGGCGCTCCCGTAGCTCGGTCAGGAACAGCTGGATGGCCTCGCGGGGGCACGGATTGAGCACCCAGGCCGCCGCGTGGCCGTCCTCTTCCGGCTGGTCGCTGGACAGGCCACGCCGCCATTCGCGGAAGCGCCGTTCGGACTCCTGGCTGAGGGCGTAGTCGGCCGCGATGTCCTCGTCGTCGACCCCGAGCAGGCTCAAGGTCAGCGCCGCGAGCACCCCGGTGCGGTCTTTGCCGGCCGCGCAGTGGAACACCAGCGGTGCCGCGTCGGAATCGGCGATCAGCCGCAGTGACGTGGCTACGGCGTTCTTGCCGGTCAGGCCGCCTTCGGCCATATCCGCGTACCGGTCGGCCAGGTAACGGGGCATCTCGTCGGGGGCCAGGGTGTGCTGGGGCCACATGTCGGCGTGGAAGTTGACATGGTGGAAGTCCAGCCCCAGCGACTCCGCCACCCGGCCGTCGGCGTCCAGCTCATCGGGGCGCCGCAGGTCGAGCACGGTCTGTACGCCGAGCGCCGCGAAGGCTTCGAAGTCGTCCTCTGTCAGCCGGTGCAGCCCGTCGGAGCGGTACACCCGTCCCCAGCGGACCGTCCGACCATAGGACGTCGGGTAACCGCCGAGATCGCGAAAGTTGAAGACGGCGGAGAACGGGACGACGCGCTCGACGATGGTCATGGTTTCCGACCGTATCGCGTCGGTCATGGTTTCCGACCGTATCGCGTCCCGGTCAGCCACTGTGCTCGGCGAGGGCCAGGAACTTCCGCTTGGACTCCAGCGCCTCCTGCGCATCTCGGATCCGCCGGGCGTCGCCCGCCGCCTGCGCCTTGGCCAGCCGCTGCTCGGCCTCGGCGACCTGCTCGCGCATCTGGGCCAGCAACGGGCTCGCCTCGGGAGGGGTGCGGCGCCAGGCGGCGTCCATGGCGTGCTTGAGCCGGTCCTCGATCGCGCGCAACCGACGGTCCAGGCCGCCCGCCGCGTCGCGCGGCACCCGGCCCAGGTCGTGCCATAGGCCCTGGATCTCGCGCAGCTTGGCCTGCGCGGCCCGCGGGTCGTTGTCGATATCGAGCGACTCAGCCTGGGTCAGCAGTTCCTGCTTGCGCTCCAGGTTGCCCTTCAGTTCGGCGTCACGGGCGGAGAAGACCTCGCTGCGCCGGCTGAAGAAGGTGTCCTGAGCCGCCCGGAACCTCTCCCACAGCTTCTGCTCGGCCTCCTTCGAGGCGCGCGGCGCCGCCTTCCACTCGCCCATCAGTTCCTTGAGCTGCGCGGCGGTCGCGTTCCACTCGGTCGACTCGGACAGTCCCTCGGCCTCGGCGACCAGTTCCTCCTTGCGGGTCTGTGCCTGCTTGCGGGAAGCGTCGAGGATGGCGAAATGGGCACCGCGGCGGCGGGTGAACCCGTCCCGGGCCGCCGCGTACCGCTTCCACAGCTCACCATCGGTCTTCTTGTCGACGCCGTGGATCGTCTTCCACTCGTCGAGGATCTCCTTGAGCCGGTCGCCCGCGGCCTTCCAGCCGGTCGCCTCGGCCGCGATCTTCTCGGCCTCCTCGACGAGGGCGGTCTTACGGGCGGCGGCCTCGGTCCGGGCCGCGTCACGGGCCGCGCGGGCCGCACCGGCCTTTTCTTCCGCGATCGTGGCGAGTTTGTCGAGGCGGGCCGAGAGGCCGTCGACGTCGCCGATGACGTGGGCGGTGTCCAAGCTGCCGCGCAGGCGGCGGATGCTGCTCAACGAGTGGGCCGCGTCGGCGGTGCCGCTTCCCAGGCGGGCCTCGATCAGGTCCACCTCGGTGACCACGTCGGCAAAGCGCCGAGCGAAATGGGCCAGCCCCTCCTCGGGGGTGCCGGCCTGCCACGACCCGACGGCACGTTCACCCGCCGCCGTCTTCAGGTACACCGTGCCATCCGCGTCGATTCGACCGAAGGCCGTCGGCTCACTCATTTGCCCATCCTCGTCTTCCCGGCGTCCGCAGGGTTCCGGTAACCCCCGATGCCGCCGCCAGCGCACAGCAGTATTCCCTCGCTCAGGGCCTCATTCTCACAGGTCCGCCCCCATCCGCGTCGAGCGGCCGCAGCCGAACCGTAACCTTTGCTGTCGGGTTGCTGGCTCTACTTTCGCCCAGTGCGGCACGGATCGGGTGAAGACACCCGATACCGTTTTCGGCGTGCCCCTCGTTGCCGCCGTCTGCCCGAACCCGACGCTCCCAATCCCCGGTCTCGCCGCCGGTGCCGCCGAAATCAACGATCCGCGGGCGACGTGTGACGCCGCGGTGGCGGAGCCGTGGATGGCCCGACAGCAGTTGTTGGCGCCCGGTGTCGGTCCCGGGACATGGGAGTTGTCGTCACCGTACCGCGCTTCGTTCACCCTGTGGGGTTCGCCGGCCACGCGTCCCACGGCGAGCGGGTCGTGCTTCGAGGCGGGTCGGTCATGACCGGCCTGCCAGGACCGGTGATCGCCGTCGTCGGCCCCACCGCCGCCGGAAAGTCCGCCCTGAGCCTCGCGCTCGCGCACGCCCTCGGTGGGGAGGTGGTCAACGCCGACTCGATGCAGCTGTACCGGGGCATGGACATCGGCACGGCCAAGCTGACCCCGGCCGAACGGGAGGACATCCCGCACCACGTTCTGGACATCTGGGAGGTCACCGAACCGGCCAGTGTCGCGGTCTACCAACGGCTGGCGCGCGCCGCGATCGACGACGTACTTGCCCGTGGTCGGGTACCGCTGCTGGTCGGGGGGTCGGGACTGTACGTGCGGGCCGTGCTGGAGGAGTTCGAGTTTCCCGGCACCGACCCGGTCCTGCGCGCGGAGCTGGAGGCCGAGCTGGCCGAACGAGGCCCCGCGCCGTTGCACGCCCGGCTCGCGGCGACGGATCCCGTCGCGGCCGAGCGGATCCTGCCGACCAACGGCCGGCGCATCGTGCGCGCCCTGGAGGTCATCGCGCTGACCGGTGGGCGTTTCACCGCCGAACTGCCGGCGCCCCGGCCGCACTACCGCTCCTGCCAGATCGGTGTCGACCTCGCCTCGGGACTGCTCGACGAGCGGATCGCCACCCGGGTCGACCACATGTGGGCCGCGGGCCTGGTCGACGAGGTACGGGCGCTGGAGGCGAACGGGCTGCGTGACGGGCTCACCGCCAGCCGGGCCCTGGGTTACCAGCAGGTCCTGCGCTTCCTCGAAGGTGGGTACACCGAAGCGGCAGCCCACGCGGAGACGATCAGGGCCACCCGCCGCTTCGTACGCCGCCAGCGGTCCTGGTTCCGGCGCGATTCCCGCGTCCACTGGTTCGACGCGGCCGCCGCGAACTTTTTGGCGAGTGCCCGTATGGAGGCGGAAGCCTTCGCCGCGGTGTCATGATGTCGACGTGTTACTCGATGGCATGGCCGTGACTTACGCCAAGGGGCACGGCACCGGCAACGACTTCGTGATTCTTCCCGACCCCGAGGGGCTGCTGCCGCTCACGCCCAGGCTGGTCGCGGCGCTGTGTGATCGGCGCCGAGGCCTCGGCGCCGACGGCGTGCTGCGTGTGGTGCGGGTGGACGCCCACCCCGACGCCGCCCGGTACGTCGGCGCCGCCGAGTGGTTCATGGACTACTGGAACGCCGACGGCACCATCGCCGAGATGTGCGGCAACGGGGTGCGGGTGTACGCGCGGTACCTGGTCGAGGCCGGTCTCGCCGTGGGTGGCGAACTGGCGGTGGCGACCCGCGCCGGCGTCGTTCGGGTGATGGTCGCTCCCGACGAGATCTCCGCGGGCCTGTCCAAACCCCGGATGTACGGGCAGAGTGTGGCCAGGGTGGAGAGGCGCCGCCACGTCGGCGAGGCCGTCGACGTGGGCAACCCGCATCTGGTCTGTCGGGTGGCCGACACGCAGGAGTTGGCGGGTCTCGACCTGTCGACCTCGCCGGAGTTCAGCGAGGCGGACTTCCCGGCCGGCGTGAACGTCGAGTTCTCCGCGCCGGGCGTCCCGATCCCCGGTGCCGACGTGCACGTGCGCATGCGGGTCTACGAGCGCGGCTCGGGGGAGACGCTGTCGTGCGGCTCCGGCGCGTGTGCCGTGGCGGCGGTGGCGCTGGCCGACGCGGGCCTGATCACCGGCCGGGTCGCCGTGGACGTACCCGGTGGCCGCCTGACCGTCGTCCTCGACGAGGAGGCGTGCTGGCTGGCCGGGCCGGCGGTGATCGTGGCGACCGGTACGGTCGATCCGCAGGCCCTTGACGTGCGGTTATCCGGCTTGGATGGACCACGGAAGGTCGGCGCGGCGGGGGCCGGAGCCCTGTAGCCCCGACCCCCGCGCGGTCACTGTACGGCCGGGTCCCCCACGACGGGTGCCTGGTCGATGGTTACCCGGAGGGTGTCGACCGTCGCCTCGCCCCTGTGCCCATCGGCGGTGAACGCGTCCTCGGCCCGCAAGCCCCCTTCGCCCTTGGCGACGGCGCGGACGGCCGCGGCGACCGCCGGTGCCACCCGGGCGTCGAACACGCTGGGCACGATCACGCTGGCGTTGAGCTTGTCCGCGCCGACGGTGTCGGCGATCGCCCGCGCCGCCGCGAGCGCCATGTCGTCGGTGTACGCGCGCGCCTGCGCATCGAGCATCCCGCGGAACACCCCGGGGAACGCCAGTACGTTGTTGATCTGGTTGGGCTGGTCGGAGCGGCCGGTGGCCACGATCGCGGCGTGCTCGCGGGCGGCCCGGGGGTCCACCTCCGGATCCGGATTGGCGAGGGCGAACACGATCGAATCGGGCGCCATCGTGGCGATGTCATCGCCGGTGAGCAGGTTGGGCGCGCTCACCCCGATGAACACGTCGGCGCCCCTGAGCGCGCCGCGCAGGTCGCCGGCGTAGTTGTCCCGGTTGGTGTTGTCGGCCAGCCACTGCCACGACTCGCTCAAACCGGGCATGCCACGGTGCAGGGCGCCCGGCCGGTCGGTGGCGATCAGATCCCCGACCCCTTGTCGGAGCAGCAGCTTCATGATCGCGGTACCGGCGGCGCCGGACCCGGATACCACGACACGGACCTCGGCCAGTCGCTTGCCGACCACCCGCAACGCGTTGGTGAGAGCGGCGAGCACGCAGATCGCGGTGCCGTGCTGGTCGTCGTGGAAGACCGGGATGTCCAGCAGTTCCCGCAGTCGCGCCTCGATCTCGAAGCAGCGGGGCGCGGCGATGTCCTCCAGGTTGATCCCGCCGTACGCCGGCGCGATCGCCTTCACGATGTTGACGATCTCGTCGGTGTCCTGGGTGTCCAGCACGACCGGCCAGGCGTCGACTCCGGCGAACCGCTTGAACAGTGCCGCCTTGCCCTCCATGACGGGCAGCGCGGCGGCCGGGCCCAGATTGCCCAGCCCGAGGACGGCCGAACCGTCCGTGACGACCGCGATCGTGTTGCGCTTGATCGTCAGGCGGCGGGCGTCGTCGGGATTCTCGGCGATCGCCAGGCAGACCCGGGCGACCCCGGGCGTGTAGGCCCGGGACAGCTCGTCACGCGTACGCAGCGCGATCTTCGGATTCACCTCGATCTTGCCGCCGAGGTGCAGGAGGAATGTGCGGTCGGAGACCTTGCGGACCTCGACCCCGTCCATCGCCTCCAGGTCGCCCACGACCTGGTCGGCGTGTGCTGCGTCGGCGGTGTCGCATGTCAGGTCGGCGATGACTCGGGTGTGGTCGGAGTCGACCACGTCGAGCGCGGTAACGACGGCGCCGGCCTCGCCGACGGCTGTCGTGAGTCGGCCGATCGCGGAGGCGTCCGCGGTCACGGCCACCCGGATAGTGATGGAGAAGCCTGCGCTGGGAAGACGACGTACGGTCACGGCGTTCTATTTTGAGGGCAACCGGCCTGGTGGCAACGCCCGCCCCGCCCATATTCGTATTTATCTCGTGGGGTACGGGGTACTGAGGTGTCACGGCGGACCGACAATGCAGGTGCGCCGCCTGTCACGACATGACACGATCGGATGCGATGCGAGAACGAAACGTGAATTCCGTGTACGACCTGGATCTTGAGCTCAACCTGGACGACCTGGGGGTCGAGCCGACCAGGAAAATCAAGGGCGCGGACTTCGATGAGACCACGACCGGCGGGCTGGAGCTCGAGGAGCGCCATGCGCTGCGTCGGGTCGCCGGCCTGTCGACCGAACTGTCCGACATCACCGAGGTCGAATACCGGCAGCTTCGGCTGGAGCGGGTCGTCCTCGTCGGGGTCTGGACCGAAGGCACCGCGGCGGACGCCGACAACTCCCTGACCGAGCTCGCGGCGCTGGCCGAGACGGCCGGTTCCGAGGTGCTCGACGGCCTTGTCCAGCGCCGTGGGCGGCCCGACCCCTCTACCTACATCGGCCGGGGCAAGGTCGACGAGCTGCGGGACGTGGTCGTCGCCACCGGGGCCGACACCGTGATCTGCGACGGTGAGCTCTCCCCGTCCCAGCTGCGAACCCTGGAAAACAAGGTCAAGGTCAAGGTCATCGACCGTACCGCGCTGATCCTGGACATCTTCGCCCAGCACGCCAAGAGCAAAGAGGGTAAGGCGCAGGTCGAGCTGGCCCAGTTGCAGTACCTGCTGCCCCGCCTACGTGGTTGGGGTGAGGCGATGAGCCGCCAGGGCGGTGGCTCGGCCAGCGGCAACGGCGGGGTGGGCCTGCGCGGTCCCGGTGAGACCAAGCTGGAGACCGATCGCCGGCGCATCCGCACCCGGATCTCCCGGCTCAAGCGTGACATCTCCGGCATGGGCACGATCCGCGAGACGAAGCGGGCCGGGCGCCGCCAGCGCCAGGTGCCGAGCGTCGCGATCGCCGGGTACACCAACGCCGGCAAGTCCAGCCTCCTCAACCGCATCACGAAGGCCGGAGTGCTCGTCGAGAACTCTCTCTTCGCCACCTTGGATGCGACGGTCCGTCGCACCCAGACGCAGGACGGGCGCCTGTACACCATCTC
>JAOPWA010000628.1 GCA_025965915.1 Dactylosporangium sp.
TCCCGGCGCGACGGGCGGCCAAGGTCGACATCCTGAGGGCTGTCGTAGCGGAGTGACGGGACCTCCTTACCCCGTGAGCGAGTCAGATCGCGCTCACGGGGTAAGGAGGCATACATGCCTATCGGAGCGCAGCCCAGGGGCGCCCGGGGAACGCATGGGCACCCCTACAGCGCGTTGAATCTCAGACTCGTACTAGCCAGCTTCGGTCTGGTCACCTGCGCCCTGCTGGCCATCGCGCTGCTGTGGATCGGCTCTCGTGCGCTGGCGGTGGTCACCGGCGTGCTGGCGCTCCTGGCCCTGGTCGACCTCGTCGTGGTCCAGCTTCGGCGCAGACAGGCGCGACCGACCGGCCCGGGCAGACGCTCGCTGTTCGGGTGACGGGCTCAGCCCGGGGGCGCTCCGACGGCGTCGCGGACCTGGTCGCCCTTGGCCAGGCCGCTGTTGCGGGCGCAGTTCGCGCAGCAGAAGAACCGGCCGTCGACCTCGACGCCGTGCCCGACGATCTTGACCTGGCACTGCTCGCAGATCGGTGCGAGCCGGTGGATGGCGCACTCGAACGAGTCGAAGACGTGGACGTCGCCGGCCGCATGGACCTCGAACGACATCCGGTAGTCGTTGTTGCATACCTCGCAAACCGCCATACCTAGGAGCCTGCGCGCTACCGGCGGAGGCGGCAACCGGAGCGGCACTTCCCGGCCGCCGACCGCCTCGTGATCTAGGCTGAGCGGTATGACCGCGAACAAACCGACCATCGACTTTCCCGAGGGCGACGCCCCCACCGAGCTCCAGATCGAGGACCTTGTCGTCGGCGACGGTGCCGAGGCGAAGGCCGGCGACCAGGTGGTGGTGCACTACGTCGGAGTGGCGCACTCGACCGGCGAGGAGTTCGACGCCTCGTGGAACCGGGGCACGCCGTTCGCCTTCCCGCTCGGTGCGGGTCGGGTCATCGCCGGCTGGGACCAGGGAGTGCAGGGCATGCGGGTCGGCGGACGCCGCCAGTTGACCATCCCGGCGAAGCTCGGGTACGGCGACCGCGGGGCGGGCAACGCCATCCGGCCCGGTGAGACTCTGATCTTCGTGGTTGACCTTCTCGGGGTCCAGTAGCCACTACCCGGCGTACCGCAGCCCGTCTTCCTCTCCAACCTCGGCGGTACTCCCGACCCAGGTCGGGAGTACGCGCCGTGCCGTGGTTGCGAACCGCCGTAGCGCCCGGCCCGTACGCTGGCGGAGCGCGGGTGGACCTGGCTGTCCGCCCGTAACGTCGGGAGGTGGGGTTGCGAGTCCGCACGGTCGCGGTGGTGGTGCTTGTCGCTGTCGTCGGTATCGGGATCGGCTGCTTCGGGGCGTGGCGCCTGCTCATGCCGGCGGCGTTGAAGCCGGCGCCGCAGCCGGTGTGCGTGGCGAACGCCGGGGCGCAGGCAAAGCTCGTCCCTGAACAGATGGGCAACGCGGCGACGATCGCAGCGGTCGGGATCCGGCGGGGACTGCCGGTACAGGCCGTGCAGGTCGCTCTCGCGACGGCGTTGCAAGAGTCGAAGCTGCGAAATCTGTCCGGCGGGGACCGCGACTCGGTGGGCCTGTTCCAGCAGCGGCCGAGCCAGGGCTGGGGCACGCCGGAGCAGCTCATGGATGTGCGCTTCGCGGCTACCGCGTTCTACGTCGCGCTGGTGAAGGTCCGCGGCTGGCAGGAGATGAACGTCGCCGATGCGGCGCAGGCCGTGCAGCACAGTGCCTACCCGGACGCGTACACGCAGTGGAGCAGCACGGCGGACACGTTGGCCCGGGCACTCGCCGGTGCGGCCGACGGCGCCGTCGCCTGCACGCTCCCCGGCGGATCCGAGCCGCACGGTGCGACCGCGGTCGACGCTCTCACCGTCGGGTTGCGAACCGACTGGGGTGGAGTGGGTGTGGTTGCCGGGCCGGGTGCTACGGAGGTCACCGTACGAGCGGCCGACGCGTTGACGGGTTGGCGGTACGCGTACTGGCTGGTGTCGCACGCCGAGGAGTGTGGCGTCGAACAGGTGCGCGTCGGGGCCTCGACCTGGACGGGCGCGGATGGCCGGTGGAGCGGGACGTCGACGGCGACCCCGTCCGGCGCCGCGGTGTCGGTGATGGCACGGGTCCATCGCGGTCCCTGATCAGCGCGGGCGATTAGACATGATCGAGGCAGGAACACAGCTCAAGCCTCGGACGTCACCGTTTGTGATGTTCTACGTGCCCCCGGTGGGATTCGAACCCACACTGTCGGAGGTTTGAGCTCCGTTCCTCTGCCGGTTGGGATACGGGGACCGACACGCGGTCATAGGGTACCGACTACTCTGATCGGGGCGGTAATCGCCGTCCCGGTTTCGAGTTCGATCGGAGTGGCACGAGTGGCTGACGTACCGAGCCGTCGGGTGCTCATCGCGGAGGACGAGGCGTTGATCCGGCTGGACCTGCGCGAGATGCTGATCGAGGAGGGCTGCGACGTCGTCGGCGAGGCCGCCGACGGTGAGACCGCCGTTCGGCTGGCCGAGGACCTGCGCCCGGACCTCGTCATCCTGGATATCAAGATGCCGATCATGGATGGGCTGGCCGCGGCGGAGAAGATCGCGGGGGCCCGGATCGCCCCCGTCGTCATTCTGACCGCGTTCAGCCAGCGGGAGCTGGTGGAGCGGGCGCGCGCGGCCGGGGCGATGGCCTACCTGGTCAAGCCATTCCAGAAGAGCGATCTGGTGCCCGCGATTGAAATCGCCCTGTCCCGATTCTCCGAGGCCAGGGCCCTTGAGGCCGAGGTTGCCTCGTTGCACGAACGGCTGGAGACCCGCAAGGCGATCGAACGCGCCAAAGGCATGTTGATGACGGCGTACGACATGGGTGAGCCCGAGGCCTTCCAATGGATCCAGCGCACGGCGATGGACCACCGGATGACGATGCGGGAAGTGGCCGACCGGATTCTCGCCGAAGCCCCGACGAATCCTTCAGTAAGGCCAGCATAGAAACCTGCTTGTTACACCGGCCGGCCTGCGACCGCGCCGCCATGTAACGGTTCTGTCAACCCCCTGGCCAGACACTTACGGTGAGCTAGCTCCGTGCAATAGAGTCCCCGCCCAGACCGGACCACGGTTTTTCGGGATCTCCACCACATTCCAGCAGGTCATGCTGGGTGGACGGGTGGAGATCCTCCGGATGGAGGAGGGGCCGAGGCCTTGAGGCAGGGACTCACACGTGCGCTGGGCGGGGTGGCCATCGTGGCACTCGTCGCCGGGGCCGCCGCGTGCAATAAGGGCAGCAGTAGTGGCGGCAGCGGAAACACGGCTAGCGGCAAGAACTGCGGCTATGAGATCGCATACCTAGGGGCGCTGACCGGTCCGTCGGCCAACCTCGGTGTCAACATCGAGCAGGGCGCCGAGCTCGCGATCGAGCAGTACAACAAGAAGAACGGCGCCAACTGCATCACCATCAAGAAGTTCGACTCGCAAGGTAGCCCCGACGTCGCTCCGGGCTTGGCACGCCAGTTGGTCGCGGACAAGAAGATCCTCGGTATCGTCGGCCTGCCGTTCTCCGGTGAGTCGCAGGCGGCCAACCCGATTCTGAACGACGCCAAGATCCCCAACATCTCGCCGTCGGCGACCAACCCGGTGCTGTCGACGAAGGGCTGGACCTTCTTCCACCGCGCCGTCGCCAACGACAGCGCCCAGGGTCCGGCGGCCGGCAACTACATGAAGAGCGTGCTGAAGTCGGAGAAGGCGTTCGTGGTCGACGACCAGTCGGCGTACGGCGTGGGCCTCGCCGATCAGGTCAAGAGCACGCTCGGGTCGGCGGTCGTCGGCACCGACAAGGTCGGCGGCGAGGGCAAGCAGACCGACTTCTCGGCGACCGTGACGAAGGTTGTCGCCAGCGGCGCGACCTCGCTCTTCTACGGCGGCTACTACCAGAACGCGGGCGTGTTCCGTAAGCAGCTGACCGCCGCCGGGTGGAAGGGCGTCCTGGTCGCCGGTGACGGCGTCAACGACAAGGGCTACATCGAGGCCGCCGGCAAGGAAGCCGCCGAGGGCACGATCCTCACCTGCCCGTGCGCGCCGGCGTCGAAGGCCAAGGGCAGCTTCGTCACCGACTACAAGACCCGGTGGAACGTCGACGCCGGCACCTACAGCGATGTGGCCTTCGATGCGGCCAACATCTTCCTGGAGGGCGTCGACAAGGGCAACACCACGCCGGAGAAGTTGAACGAGTACCTCAAGACGGTCAACTACGGCGGTATCGCGAACACCTACAAGTTCACCGACAAGGGCGAGTTGGACCCGGCTCAGCTCATTGTCTGGGCTTTCAAGGTCGCCAACGGCGAGGTCGTCCCCGACCAGGCGGCGCCCAAGGCGTGATCGGCTGATCGCCGGTACCACACAGCATCAGTCGACGGATCGGTGCGGCCGGATGGAGATTCCGGCCGCACCGCCCCTTATCGGTACCTTGGAGCCTCGCGTGAACTTCTCAAATCTGTTTCACCAGTTCGGGGAGCTGACCGTCACCGGGCTGGCCCAGGGGGCGATCATCGCGCTGTTCGCCCTGGGTTACACGCTGGTCTACGGTGTGCTCCGCCTGATCAACTTCGCCCACTCCGAAGTGTTCACGGTCGGCGCCTTCAGCGCCGTGCTCACGTGGGGCGCCTTCGGCCTGAACCAGGATTCGCCCACACCCGGCGCGGCTGGGTTCCTCGGCTACCTGCTGCTCGGACTGCTCGTGGCGACCGTCGCCTCGGCCATCACCGCGGTCGTCATCGAAATGGTGGCCTACCGTCCGCTACGGCGCCGCAACGCGCCGCCGCTCGCGTTCCTCATCACCGCCATCGGCGCCTCGATAGCCCTCTCCGAGCTCGTCGGCGTCCTCACCGACCGCAACATCAAGGGCGTGCCACGGCTGCTCAAGCAGGAGCCGCTGTTCCGGATCGCCGACGGTAAGGTCACCAACCTGCAGCTCCTCATCGTGGGGGTCGCCCTCGCGATGATGATCGGGCTCGACTTCTTCATCAACCGCACCCGGCTCGGCCGCGGCATCCGCGCGGTCTCACAGAACCCCGACAGCGCCGCGCTGATGGGCGTCAACAAGAACCGCGTCATCTCGCTGGTCTTCCTGCTCGGTGGCCTGATGGCCGGGGTCGCCGCCGTCATGTACCTGCTCAAGATCGGAAATGTCAGGTACGACAACGGGATCTTCCTCGGCGTCGAGGCGTTCTCGGCAGCAGTGCTCGGCGGCATCGGCAACCTGCGCGGCGCCCTGCTCGGCGGGTTCCTCCTCGGCGTCGTCGAGAACTACGGTTCGGGCCTTTTCGGTACGCAGTGGCACAGCGTCGTGGCGTTCGGTCTGCTCATCCTCGTGCTGATGTTCCGGCCGACCGGTCTGCTCGGCGAGTCTCTCGGGAGGGCTAGGGCATGACGACTACCGCGGATACTCCCAAGCCACCGGCGGTCGAGACGCCGCCGGCCGAGCGGCGGGGCGCCGGGTTGCGGGGCCGGCTCGGCAACCTACCCAAGCCCGTCCGGTGGCTGGTGCTCGCCCTCGCCGTGCTCTGTGCGTACCTGCTGCCCTACGTCGACTACGTACCGCTCCTCGGGCCGCAGGTGGTCACGCAGGGCATCGACTGGCCCAGCGCCCTGTTCAACATGTCCTACTTCGTACTACTCGCGCTCGGCCTGAACGTGGTCGTCGGGTTCGCCGGCATGCTCGATCTGGGCTACGTCGGTTTCTTCGCCGTCGGCGCGTACGCGGTGGCGCTGCTCAGCTCGCCTGACAGCGTGCTGGGCACGAAATGGGTATGGCTGGCGACCATTCCGGTCGCGATCGCCTGCGCGATGCTCAGCGGTCTCCTCCTCGGTTGGCCGACCCTGCGACTGCGTGGTGACTACCTTGCGATCGTGACACTCGGCTTCGCCGAGATCATTCGGATCACCGCCGACAGCACGCCCCACTTCCTGCGTGGTGACCAGGGCTTCGCCAGCATCCCCCGGCCGCCGGGCAAGGGCGCTGACGGAACGCCGATCTTCGGTGTCCGCGATGCGACCCCGTACTTCTGGCTCGGCCTGACGGTCATCATCATCGTCGTTCTCGCACTGCGGAATCTCGACCGCAGCCGGGTGGGCCGTTCCTGGCTCGCCATCCGCGAAGACGAGGAGGCGGCCGAGGTCATGGGCGTGCGGACCGTCAAGTACAAGCTGTGGGCGTTCGCCATCGGCGCCGCGGTCGGCGGTATCGGCGGCATCATGTTCACCGGTGAACAGGGCTTCGTCAATTCGGCGACGTTCCAGTTGCAGTTCTCGATCCTGGTACTCGCGGGCGTGGTCATGGGTGGTTCGGGCAACATGGCAGGCGCCATCCTCGGCGGCGCGTTGATCTCCTACCTTCCGGACCGGCTGCGGGGCATCCACGATCCGATCCTCGACAAGGACCTGTTCGAGTACCGGTACCTGCTGTTCGGTCTGATGATCATCCTGATCATGATCTTCCGGCCGCAGGGGATCATTCCCAGCCGTCGCCGCGCGATGGAACTCAAGGATCGCGCCAAGGAGGTGGCACCCCAATGAGCGAGCGAAGCGAGCGAATCGGCTGGCTCAGAGTGGTCGAGCCTCATGCCGGCAGTGAGCGAAGCGAGGTGGCGGTATGAGCGAGCCTCATGTCGAGTCGACCGAGTGGGAAGACGAGACGGCGCGGCAGCGCGTCGACGAGCCGATTGAGACCAGCGTGCTGACGCCGGACGACGAGCCGTCGCCTGGTGCCGGGACGAGCCCTTCC